>QNER01000020.1 GCA_003646175.1 Candidatus Parabeggiatoa sp. nov. 1 | reverse complement strand
CACCCGCTTAAGCCCATCGGTAAACAGCACGGTTGCTATCGGATCATTCACATCCCGATAAACATCAATATGTTGCGTGAGTGCCCAAGGATCATCGGCTTCGGGATGATACGCAAAGCGAATAGTATCAAGCCCACTATCGGTTTGATAAGGCCCAACAATCGTGGCAACCCGCCCAAATTGATCATACGTGTAGTCCAACGGATTATTATTAATGTCCGTCGTGTTTTCGACTTTACCGTATTTCAGGTTATAACGCGCGCTGGACACATAACCAAAACTATCGGTTACGCTGACATTATGGGTATGCACTTGATCATCATACACATATTCCAAACTATACCGCTGGCCCTTATAATTAGCAGTGCCGGTCAAACGGTTGAGATTGCCATACTGATCATAATCCAGATCAGTGACAGCCGCGCGGCCGTCCGCCAAATAGATACGCACCTGCGTCATATTGCCGGTGCCCGCTTATCTTAAAAGCAATTTGGTTCTTGCATAACCTGTAATCCCAATGTGCCGAATTGTTGCAAACGAGTCGAGTGGAAAGGTTGCAATTTGCCATTAGTGACACAGAGATCAACTTCGGCAAAATGACGAAGGGCCTCAGTATCATCCAGCAATTCATCAATAATGGGCAACATTTCTTCAATAATACGGCGACGCTCTTCTACTAAATAGGGTGCATTTAAGTTGAGTGCATCTATAGTATATTGTGCCCGTGCTTGTTCCGATTGTTCTCGTTTGGGATGCGGTTTAACGTAGCCATTAGGTTCGTAACTGAAAAAACGCAGACAGTTAACCTCTAAGGGAGAAAGAAATAAATTTGGTTCGTATTTATCTTGTTCACTTTTGTCTCCACACTTAAAATGTCCGCCAAAACGGTCAGCTTTGCTATGTTTTTGTAATTCATCGCTATCAAAAGCCGAGGCGATTAAATTGTGATAATCAAAAGTACATTCTGGATAACGACTTTTCGGTTTGATATGCTCAATATGGCAACCAAACGTGTTCAAATTGACTTCACTATAGGCACATAAACAATATTGCTCAGGTGTTAAATGATATTCTCTCAGAGAGTGTTTACAATCCGAACCCAAGTTTTGCCACGCTTTGGTGGGATCGAGAGGCGTACCTTGGTCAAATTTTTGTTGTAAACAATAAGGGCCTACTGCATTAGCGGGTTTATGAATGTGTCTCATGAGCCTAAAACTTTGTGTTTACGAATCAGCATGTCAGCAAGATTTAAACTAGGTTCGTCTTTGCTTAGACTGTCTTCAAGCTTTTGCCGTAAAGCAAGCGCATCTAAGGTATCATATTTACCATGATTGACCATTTGCAAATAGTCTTGTAGATTAGCAACTTCTGGCAGATTTTGTGGACGCGGATCAACGTGCATAATACTGTGCAAAACACGGTGACTTTCTGAAGCATACGGATTAATAATGGGACGATAAGCACAAATGCCGTTTTCTTTGCAACGTTCCAACTGCCAGATATTTTCAGTTTTAACGGTGGTTAAAACGGCTTGGCTGTGGGTGGTAACGATAAATTGCACGTTAGGAAATACTTGGCAAAGGGTGCTAAGAATCGTTTGTTGCCAACTCGGGTGTAAATGTAAGTCAATTTCATCAATTAATACCACCGCCGGTGCCAAACATGAATCAATCCCATAAAATGGGTTAGCCTGTGCAAGACGACGCGCTAAATCCATGCCCATTGCGAGAGTCGTGCGATAGCCGTCACTGAGTTGTTCTAAGGATAGTATTTCTGGTTCAGTCCAACTAGGATGCTCTATGGTAACGATAAGGTGTAATGGATTAAGTAGTGTGCGAGGGTTAGAGCTATCAGGAATAATCTGACAAATCGCCTGTTTAACCGCTTCTAAGATTGGCAGAGTCAGCGTATAATCTTGCTGTTCTTCCCGCAGTCTTCTTTCCATATCTTCTTGGAAAGCAAACCATTGAACCATTTCGCTTAAACGTTGGTCAGCTTCAAGTGCGCGTTCCAAAGCTTTGTAACGACCAAAGTCTTTGTTAAAATTTCGCACCGCATTGTGCAACACCGCTCGTTCAGTACCATAGTAAGCTACAACTGGCAAATACACTTCTTCTTCCTTATCTATGGCTGCTATAATCTTATCTAAATAGTCATGTAATTGCGTCAGTTTGACATCGGAAGAAAAACCGTTATTCTTGGTTTTTTGAGTACTTTGTGTTCTATCCCAAATAATGGTGGTTTTTTCTACGGTTTCAGCGGTTAGGGTAATTCTAACAAAGGGGGCCGATTCGACATATTTTGCTAAGGAATCAATGAGTTTAGGACGCTTATCTGTTTTTTTCAACGATTGACGTAAATCATATTTGCCAAAATTTCTACCTTTGATATCAGGTAAGCGAGTCAAAATGGCCCCTAAACCAATAGCAATGGCATCCAGAATGGTCGTTTTCCCGTCAGCATTGTTTCCCACGAAAACGGTTAGTTGTGGGTGCAACGGCAGTTCCAATTCTTGAATCGCTCGGAAATTTTGAAGTTTGACGGATTTCAATTTCATGTTGGTTTAGTCTGGTGTGCGCTTTTCGATTTCAAAAATCAGTTGATTTTAACAGGAGTCCAAGATTTATCTTGGTACCTATCCGCTTATTTCAACGGATAATAGCACAGCGGATACGCTTCATTCCCGGATAATAGTACAACGGATACGCTTCATTCCCGGATAATAGTATAGCGGATACCCTAAATTAACATATCAATGATGACGAAAGAAGTCCCACCCAAGCATAATACCAATGCTATCTAATCAATGCGCTGTACTTATCCGGGAATGAAGCGTATCCGTTGTACTCGAACCGTTGTACTAGAACCGTTGTACTAAACATATCCGTTGACTCCCGCCAACCCATTACACAAAGCACGTAAGTACAACGGATTTGGTATTTTGTAGCGTCAATTGACCCATGTTTCAATTCGTTTATTTATTAATTCGTTGTACTCATATTCATTTCTTATTAATAATTAGCTGATTCTTCAATGGCTTGCGTCATGCTTTTAGCGGTTTTCAATGCCTCATCCGCTTTTTGGATAAGGTTCTGTACATCCATCCCTTTCGCACCACCTAACGCAAAGTCTTGAGCGGCATTGTAGTGATAAACTGCTAAATTGTTAGCATCTATCACGGGTGGTTCAGGTACAGCAAGATATTGAATATCCGGATTCCAACTCACCTGATCATAAGCACCATCTAACACCGATTGGACTCGGAAATAAATAATATCGCCTTTCTTAACTTGAAGGGCACCTAATCCAACTGGAGATTTAGGTGTATAATCAGCCGCTTGAATTTCAGTAGTCCACAATTCAACATCATTGTGTTGTACTGCGACACGTACACCATCCGCCATTTTATAATCTTGACGTTCTGGCGTGGTATCTTCTAATAACGCCACTTCACCACTAATACGGATAACACCAGCATAAGGTACCGTCCACCGCCGCAGCGTATCTATCAATGGCGATTTATCCAATTGTTCTTGATACAGTTCTTCAAAATCTTCTATTAAATCAGTGGCATCTACCGCACCGCTACCGATTGGGCAAGTAGTGTCAGCACTGTTAGAACTGAAAGAACATTGACCTTGCTCATCACAATGATTGAATAAGACTTGACCATTTTTTACCAAGTCTGGCAAGCCATCACTATTCACATCAGAGAAATAAACTTTGGATTTAACAAAGGTATGGCTATGGTTATAACCAGCTGTAATTCCAAAGTAGGATTCTACCCCAGCAGAAAACATCTCGCTGCTTGTTTCAGAGATAGCAGGTAAATTAGTGATACGGCGTTTTTCTCCAAATTGCGTACCACCTTGGGGCCCCGATTGGTTAGCACGGTAGTAAATACCACTGCCATCTTTATAGACTTTATCTTGTAATCCATCGCCATTGATGTCTATCAGAGCAATTAACCCTTTGGATTTTGAATTTCTATATCCAAGTTTAGCCCCTACTGAATTATCTTTTCTAAGTAAGTCTGCGGGACTACTAAAAGGCCCAATCCCAAGATATAAATGTCCGCCAATCCCATTGGTCAAACTGCCACCCAAAACACTGGCATCTCCCATCCCTAAGAAAACGGCTCCTCCATCTATACCATCATTTTGGGGACTCCAATCAGTGGCCGAATCGAAGCCTTTATAACCACCACTTGCATGACGAGCATCATCAAAATAGTCAAAGATATGGGTATTAAAGGTAGCCCCATCTTCGCCTAATTGGGTTATTGACTCAAGCCGTGTCTTACGAAATGCGCCTTCTTGATATTTCAAGACATAACTACGCACCGGTTGAGCATCAAACGTAATTTCGACTTTACGCAATAAATCGGCCGAAACTTGTTTAAAACCACCCCGCGTACTAATAGTGACATCCGGGCGACGGCTTTCGCCTAACTCACGATCCCGGATAAAGGTGACTTGATAACGCCCAGGCTGATTTTGATAGCCAGTGTAGTTAATCGTCTTTAAATAGAGTTCATAACCCGGCACGGTGCCTTGCGGCAAACCCACATCCATGACGCGCACATAACGGTATTGCATATTATTACCGTGCGTATCGCGTACCTCGCGCAACGCCCATTTAAATATATTGCCACTATCATCCGTCAGCACACTATCCGCGTTACCACCGTAATAAGAAACCGTCCCATTCTTATCAACGGTTTCCCACCAATAGTTTTTCGGGCTATTACCATGCCGAATGATTTTCATAAAGGCCCCTTCAACACGGGTATGAAAAATCTTTTCGGCCGTGCGCGGCTGTAACTCATTGCGATGGACAATCGGTGTCAATTGTTGCCCACTGAGCATATAAGTTTCGGTTTCCTTGGCCGCATCATAACGAGGCACACCCCAGCGCGTATCAATGCCGATGGCCTGCATGGACAAATCCCAGCCTAAGCCCATCCAACCATTACCGCCCCCAGAGTTATACTGCACGCCCAATTGTGGCTGCATACCCACACGCCCAGGCGGTATTTCCAGCGGATAACTCAGGCGCATGTCACCCATATTATTGGCTTGGGGCACTTCAATCAGATTAATCCCCGCACCCGGATCGGCTGCCTTAATATCCTTAATTTGGGTTGGATTAAACGACACCGACTCCGGCGCATCCGGCACCGTCACCACCGCATTGATCATATCGGTAAAATGATCGGTGTGGCTGATGATTTCTTGGGTTTTGGTATCAACCGTCACCCGTTCCAAAGGTACCCAGCGTCCGGTGGTTTCGTCGAAGTAATAGGTCCGAATGTCCTCCTCAGTTTTCCAAGCCGGCAAGCGTTGCTTGTTATAGGGCATTTTGACCTTGACTTTCTTTTTAAACTTCATGCCATGTGGCAAAAACCGAAAACCCTTTTTGCCTTTAGTGACATTGACCATACCCGGATCAAGCGACGGCATATCTTCATTAGTCTCATCTAATGATTTAATGCCCAAGAAAGTCTCAACATCAACCGCGTCGGTGCTGATTTCCAATTCCACCTCATCAACCGCGATTTTCTTCACTTGCCCTGGCGCAACATTATCCTTTTCGATAGTGGCATCCGCCATTTCTTCAGGAGTCAGTGCTGGGCGCGTGGGTTCAACCGGCTCATCGGTGTCCGAACCATCATCATTTGGCTCATCATCCGGCTTTTCATCGGTATCGGTACTGGCGACAACCGTAAAAGCGACCGACGGTTTTTCTGACAACATGGGCAACAGCGTACCATTCCCATCAACAACGTCGAAGTAAACGGTAAAATCCCCCGTTTGTTCGGGAACCACCAATTTAACTGTTGCCGAGCCGCTGTCATCAGCCTTCACCGTAAAAGGTGGGGTAACCGCCGCACCAAAAGCACTACCAAAATAATGCTCATCATTGACCGTTGCATGATGAAAAGCCAATCGGTGGTTAGTCGCGTTACAAGCGGATGACGTATTTTGGGTTTGCCAACTGAGCGTGACGGATTTGCCGGCCTCTAATTCATTAGAACTCGCAGCCGACTCCTCTAAGGTTAAGTTGGCTAAACACCAAACTGCGGAAATACCGAAGATAAAATGACCTTCGGCCGATTCAGACTCAGTGGTCATTTCAACAGTATAAAATCTCTGTTGACCACCCAGATTGACTTCAACCACTGGCAGACGCAATAGGCCGGTTTCCTGATCAAATGTGGCAGATTGATCGGCCGATGGCTGAGTAACGGCAGCGGTTTTGAGCGTAAACAAAAATTGCTCAACCTGTGGCAGTTGATCCAAATCGGCCTGATAAACCGTGCCATCATCCAGTTGCACACAGGGCAAAAAAAGTTTGCCGTGTTTATCCACCACCGAATAAACCGCATCACAGTCATCAGCCGACACACTCAGCGCGCTACCAAGTAAAAACACCGCTAACCCGCCCTGAAATAGCCAGCGCGGGACGGCCTTGTGGGTAAAAGGCCTAATCCTTATATGGATTTTCATGGTTTCCTCCGTTTTCCTCCATTGGTTAATAAAAGTTGTGCGTTTATTGTCCAAACGGATACTATCCCTAAGAAGGGATAGCATCCGTAACATCACTATATGTTTAGGACTACCAAAATACTGACCCAAAATTCAAAATGGGTTATAAAACCTTTAATTTCACATATAGACTATATTAATAGGGTTGGCTGTCAATTTCCGACAAACGGTAGGATTGAACTGACAAACGGTTAATTTGGGCGCATAGGAGTGCAAGGCGAACCTTGCGTTTTGTCAGTCTTGGGTATTTGAATTGGGGGCCAAAACTTGGTTATTTTTTCGACGGCCACAGATTAAGCTTGAACATCTTTTAATCGACAATTCGATTTGCGATTGGCGATTCGTTATTCGCGATTATAACGATTTGAACCCCGCCATTGGTTTGTAGGGACTACCGAACCCCTTCGGGGTTTTCAGGCTAAAGTTTAGCGAAGCAAAACTTTAACCTGAAAAGGTGAAACCTGTGGGTTTTGGTTTAGGGGAATATGATAAGAAGGTGGGCAATTTTTGTTTGCCCACCTGTTGTTTACTGGGACAACGTTTTTTGTTTCTCCACAGTTTTTATGTACCTTAGATACAAGTTTTCAACCTCTTTTCTAGCCCAAGGAGTTTTCCTAAGAAATTTCAAACTGGATTTAATACTGGGATCGTTATTAAAACACTTAATTTTAACAATTTTGCCCAGTTGTTCCCAGCCATAATGCTCTACTAACTGGGTGATCATCATTTCCAGTGTGATACTGTGAAAAGGGTTATTGGGTTGTTGATCTGTCATGTTTCAGCCTGCATTAATAATTGTCGGAATCAGAATGATCAGAATTTAAGAATTAACAGAATAAATCCATTCTGAAAATTCTAAAATAGATGTTTTGGTTCGGAGATGGTGCGGGTTTCTTTTATTGTCTACCCCAGGTTGCACCCTCATCATTATACATAAGTCAAAATGTAGGGTGGGCAAGGTCTTTTTCTTGCCCACCATTATCAAATTAATATGGTTTGTGCCAACAGCTTGTAACAAAAAAGTTTTTGCGCGCAAAAACTTTTTTGTTACAGCAGTTGTCTAAAAGCTCAAGTCCCCTAAAGGGCACTAAGTACCCATGCAAGAGTTTTCAGGTATTTTGGATACGGAAGTAATTGTTTTTATTTTGTTTATTTTTTGAGAATACCTGCATGGGTACTTACCAAAGAGGGTTAGTCGGCTTTAGCCGACTTGAGCTTTCAGACAACTGCTTTCACGCCAAAATTTTTGCGCGCAAAAACTTCTTTGTTACAAGCTGTTGGCTGTTGGCTGGGGGTGGTCCGAATATTGGAGCGATCCTGCACTAGTTTGATCCGCTGTACGATACCCAACAACAATCCATCAATCAAGCGACAGCGCAAAAAAAATGGGCAAAATACCTTTGCCCATTCTACCCAACTACCCGGCCGCGTATTCAGTATGTGGTCTGACTTCAGCCGGGTGAAAACCTAACACAATATGATCTTTCGGTATGCCAGCGTTAACTAACTCTTGAGTCACACCCGTGTCATCTCTTTGAATCCATAAATTATCGTTAATAATATCAATATGGATAAGGCCACTTGAATTTCCTAGAAATCCGATTTGTTGGAAAAATCGGATTTCTTTGAGCTGTTCAAAATGTTAAAAAACTTTTGTTTATCTACTTAAATAACGGTCATGTTGATGATCAAAAACGGCCTCGATTTCAGTTAGAAACCTTCAAGGTTTTGGAAACCTTGAAGGTTTTCCCTAAACTGAACGTCTGAGGATATTTTCAATGAGTTGGCGATAAGTGTCTTTGGACACCATTCAATAATATCCTCGGTTTGCACCTCAACGCTGACAACTGTTTGACTCAGGATTAACAAATTGTTCAATAGCTTACCATCTCCTCATGGCTTCTATCTACCAAATATCCAGAAACGTATTTATGGAGGATGCTAGAAATTAACGTTTGATAAGGAATACCTTCCATTAAGGCACGTTTCTGAAGAACCTTAAAATCTCTGGTAGAAAGGTAAACATCAAGATGTTTATCTTGTTCAAAGGTTGCTTTGGCATAGGCTTGATGACGTTTGAGAGCATTTTCTTTATCAGAGATGGATTGCCATTCTCCACGTTCAAAAGATTCTAAAATGTCAAGTTCCTCTTTATCTAAATTCATTATCTATCCTCCGAGATATTTTTTTAGTGGCTTTGCGGCTTGGGATAATCGTTTTTAAAAATATCTCCGTTTCACTCTCAACAAAAGGGACTAAATAGGCGTAATTATCAATAATAATAACAGAAATTTTCTGTTCTTTATATAGCTCTTGATTGGGATGCTCATAAATATCAATTTCATCCCCTTGTTCAATATGGAAGACAATTTCTTCAAAAGAGATATTACGTTCTCTTTTGAGTGTCATATTTTTTTCAGGGTTCCAAGTGTAGTGTTTCATAATAGCGTTTATTAAAAAATCAATCATTTGATTAGCAGACTAAACGGATATTTATCTGGAATACTATATAATTCTGTAAATTGTGATTCAGACACTCTACCATCAATCATCAATCCAGCATCAACTCGCTACTTGGTTATCTAGTACAACGGATACTCGAAATCAACGGATAAATAACACGGATTGATGACGGGATCATTCGCTCTCAAGTCTCAACGGCTATTAATACCGCTTTTCAATGGATTCTTATTACCGGTTAACTTATCATCCGTTTATTTAGCTTCGCTGACCTTCGGTTCGCGTGTCCGTTGTACTAAACATATCCGTTGTACTAACATTGACTCTCACCAGTGTGCTATACGATATTCGACAACAATCCATTAATCAACCGACAGCGCAAAAAAAACATTGGCAAAATACCTTTGCCCACTTTACCCAGCTACCCGGCCGCGTATTCAGTATGTGGTCTGACTTCAGCCGGGTGAAAGCCTAACACAATCTGATCTTTCGGTATGCCAGCGTTAACTAACTCTTGAGCCACCCCATCTTCGGTGTCATCCCTTTGAATCCATAATTTATCGTTAATAATATCAATATGGACAAGCCCACTTGAATTTCCTAGAAATCAGAGTTTTTGGAAAATCGGATTTCTTTGAACTGTTCAAAATGTTAAAAAACTTTTGTTTATTTAAATAACGATCATGTTGATGGTCAAAAACGGCCTCGGTTTCAGTTAGAAACCTTCAAGGTTTTGGAAACCTTCAAGGTTTTGCCCTAAATCAGTTAGAAACCTTCAAGGTTTTTGCAACGCTTTACGGTTTTGCCCTAAATATTTTTCTGAACGTCTATAGGAGGATATTTTCAATGAGTTGGCGATAAGTGTCTGACACCATTTGAAATTTTTCTTGGTTTGTACATCAACTCTGATAACTTATCAATCCATTAATTAATCTAAGCGACGTTGACAAGATAGTGGGCAAACCAAAAGACGTTTGCCCACCCTACTCGGCTTTTACCTACCCTACAATCAACCCATTAATTTATCCAGCCTACGCTCACTATCTAATTGGAACAAGAGAAGCAAAGGGATTGATAATAGTTAGTTTATTTTCCACAAATAAACCATTTTGCATGTCCTCTGAATAAAGCCGCACCGCATTGCCTGGTAATGCACTTGCTACAATTAGGCTATCCCAAATAAGACCGGTTATATTTTTCTCTTAACTGGGAACTTTTAAGTAGCGTTTTTTGGTTGAATTCCACAACTTCAATACATTTTTTATAAAAAGCTGTGATAAGTTGTTGTACTTGTGTTTCTGGCAAGGAGGCTTCTGGCAAGGAAAATTTTTTAATCAGGTTAACGCAAACCTCATTAATTACTTGGGTACTTACAATGACTTTATGGCTGTCTTGAATAGTTAATTTGGCAATGTCCGCTTTTTGAGTATCTTGATGTTGTAAAAGTGCATATAGCCAAATATTACTATAAACCGAATATTACCCTCTTGCTTCATAGATTTCTTCTCTTGATAAAGGGGTAAAATTCTCCACTTTTAACGGAGATTCTAGGAGTTCATCAATATAGTTGGTGGTTTTTTCGGATTGTTCTTGGTGAATGATCACTTTGACTTTACCCGCTAATTGGCCTAAATGAATGGGCGGTATTTTTATAATGTCATTCTCGATAGTGGATTCAAATTCAATTGTATACATATTCAATTTCCGTTGTTTTGCGGTTAATTACCTACCATCAATCATCAACCCAGCATAAACTTGCTACTTGGCTATCAAGTACAACGGATACTCGAAATAAACGGATAAATATCAACGGCTATTAATACCTATTTTCAATGGCTTATTATGACCTTTTAACTTATCATCCGCTTATTTCGCATATCCATTGTACTAACAGCTAATCCGTTGACTCCCGCCAACCTGTTGTACCTGACAACAATCTATTAATCCATCAATCAATATAAACTACACTGACAAAAAAATGGTGGGCAAAAGACGTTTGCCCACCCGACAAATCAACCTAATCTTCGCTTACTAACCATTGTTTTCCTCTGCTTCTTTATCAGTTTTGCATTCCTCGAAATCAGGATTGTGGTGATTTTGTAGAACTTCTATCACCATACCAGAATAAAGTCCACCTTCATTGTCTTTTTTAGCACTGACTTTTTCATGCTGACAAACATTTCCTGATGGAATCTTCAGCCTTGTTACAAGTTCCAATGTCAATGCCGAAACAGCACGGTTTTGCGCTTCAGTTAGTGGCTCCCAAGTTTTAGAATCCTCATGATAACCACCTGTCACTTCTATTCCAATGCTGTTGGCATTTGTGACACTTGTTTTTCTCTCCCTTTGACCAACATGCCAACCTATTTCACTGTCCTTAAGAAGTTGGTAAATAGTACCGTTATTATCTATAAGGTACTGAACACTACCAACTGTTCGTGGTGTCCATGTGTCAATGGCACTTTTTGCTGGAGTATCTGTGTGATGAAGAGCTGCAGTGCGATGAAGAACAACAAACTGAGGTTTTAATTCCCCCGTTTGAATTGCAAGATCAAACACACCACGCAAATCAACACTATTTAATTCTCCCGGATGTACAGTGGGATTATACTGAGCATTTATGCGAGTTTTTTCCGCATCAACAAGACGAACTATGAGACTTTCATCAATAGTAGGAAGTTCTTGTTTGATGAAAGCTTTCATCTGATTCCAATAATCATCTCCTTCAACAATTCCAAGGTATTGGTAACTAAAATTGTTCTTTGGATTCCTTGTTCCAACAAAGTCACACTCCTTGAAACCATAGGGTGTTTTAACTCTCTCGCCACTATTGCTTCCTGCTTCTCCACATGGGCGGAAATTCTTGATCATTTCTCGGATTGTCTTCTCTGCATCTCCGATTTTCCACACAACAAAAGTTTCATCTCCAAGCCAATGTGACATTATCCCAAACCGTTCTTCACCTAAAAATGTATTAGGATCACCAATTTGAAACGATATATCCCATGTCCTATCGGGATCAACTTTGTGCTCTAACTGTATTACACGATTTTCAGAAACCCATTTTGCACTTGGTTCGTCTGTTCCATCGTGATATAACACACTTTTTTCTTTTTGAGTGCCAAATTTAAAGCTACATTCCGGGTACCATGTCGCATTTCCCGTATTCCTTATTGTCACCGAGAGCATTGTGTGTGTTGGATATCTCACTGCATCTGTTGATATAGGAGATTGAAAAACCACTTTATAAGAATAGTTATCCCTATCAGGATCACAAATTGGGCATTTGTTTAACTCATTTCGCCGGGAGTACAGTTGTCTAAGAAAATGCACTGCCAAACCTCTGCTGATGGATTTATTACCAACTTTTAGATCAATTCCAAAGTATTCACCGGCTGCTCTATAAGGTAAAGACCAGTCCTTTTCATGCTTTGGCCAACAGGATTTATCGAATCCGAAAGAATTCAAAACTATTGCGAGAAGTTGATCAAATGTTATTGGATCATTTGGTCTGAATTTTCCTGTGGGATTACCATCGGTATCTGTATACCCACTAATTATCCCCCGCTCAAAAGCATAGCAGACAGATTGTATCACCCACTTTGATGCATCCACCATCGCTTCATCATCTGGAAAACAATTTTTTTCTGGTTTTGGTTTTTGGTTGAAATCATCTAGGTTGCTCGCACGTAAAGCAATTGCGGTTGCTTCAGATCTGGTAAGGAGATCAGTTGGCCTAAACGTGGGGTTATCTTTTGTCACCCAATCGTTCTTAGCTGCATATTTTATGTCTTGCCAGTAATGTTCACTATTTGTACAGTCTACATCCTTAAAAACAGTACAGTTGCCTCCCATTCCAGTGTCACACCGAGAAGCAATCTCATCACCCTCTCTAATCCCTGCATCCACAATCAATCCTTTGACACACTGATGAGCATCACTCACATCATAGCCAGCAACATACTTAGTGGGATTTAAAGATTTTTTCCAGTCTCCCTTTGGCTCACCATCGTTTCGGACACAAAAATGCAGATGAGGTTTTTTCGATCCAGCATCATCGGGGGCTGTTCCACCCACTGTACCAATTTGGAAAGCATCTCTAGTTGTATCATCTATAGGGAGAACCCTCGGAATCACTTCATCCTTTGCCACCAAGATTTCTTGCAAATGGGCGTAAACCGTGAAATAGCCATTGTCATGACTCAATACCACCGTATTGCCAAGCCCGTTTTTTAACGGTTTGGCCAAAATGACCGTGCCAGGCGCTGCCGCACGAACTGGTGTCTCTTCTTTAAGGTTGTAGTCAATGCACTGATGGACTTTTCCCATCACTTCTTCAAAGAAGATTTGATTAACCAATCCTTTTTCCACAAAAGGCGCATTTTTTGCGGTTTCGTAAATAAAAGGATAGGCAAATGGCGTGTCATCATAAGTTTGCCCATCACGCATGATAAAGTCTTGATGTACCCAACCACTCATGCCTATTTGAAAAGCATTGAGATCAAAGATACCTTCATAAAGCCGTCCATATTGCTGGAGGGTATTGTTATCCAAAACCTTTCCAGGAGTTTCAATCTTCACAAAGTAAAATGGAGGCTTGTGATCAATCACTTGTACCTTTGTGTCTTCATAACTTTCCCAAAGAATTTCATTTAGCTGATTATTGGGACGCATACGGAGATCAACCGTCATATCGTGTGCCCACGCAATAACACCAGTTTCCTTAGTTTTCCCTTTGGATTCAGAAAGTGGAGCAATATCTTGAGCTTCTGCCAGAAATCTCCGATAAATCCAACCTTCTTTGGTTTGCCCATCGGTTCCTTCAAAACTGACTTGAAACCAATTACCCAGTGGGGGAGGCAACACAGTCAGAAAAGTATTGTAGGGGATAACATCAGCCATATTGCCCATACCATCTCCATTAACATCTACATGGCTACTCCCAACATTGGGGTAAACATGAGCATAGATGCCAACTGGCGTGGAGACAAGCACTTGACCCTCTTTTAAAGCATCGGTTTTAAGAGGCTCTACCGGTGTAGAAACGTCACAAATACCACTGTCAAGCTCATCATAAGCCACATAACCAGTTTCATCAGTGCTATTGACTTTTACTTCACGGGCATCACCGACTTCACTCAGAATGGTGACCGGCGTCGTATTCACAAGCATATTACCATCTCTTTCCAGTGCTTGCGTACTTGACAATTTCACCGGGACCTCGCGACCACAAATTTGCGCCTCTTTTGGTTCGTCGGGTGGTGGCGGAGGCGGAGGTGGTGGTTCATCTGGGGGCAATGTTGCAAGCTGAAAATGAAAAGATGAGTCTTCAACAAGTTCCTCATTGCCGGCCACATCTTTGACCCGTAATTCATAATAATAGGTCCCCTCGGCCCAATCAGTCGTTGGAAAACTATCGGATTCTTGGAAAGAATCTAGGCGAATATCATCCCAAAGCTTGGCATATAGTTGATTGCCATTGGCATCTATTACCAAGAAATCTACCCAAGACAGAAGGTTTCCATTATCCCCCGCAGTGGCCGTGTAAAAAACACTATCCCCTACAACATAGCTGGACTCTATGCCAGCCACTTCGGCCCATGGCGGTTCATAATCAGGATACGGATTAGGATCATCCGGTGGCGGCGGTGCTGGCAGGCTTGTCACTTCAATTTGACTGAATAAGCCATTTTCAGAACTGCTCCCCTTCCCATTTTCGTCAAGGATAACAATATCAATGTCATACTTGCCAAGGGACATAGGTGCTGTGTATTCTATAACCGCATACTCAGTTTGCTGATAAGGCACATCAAATGCAGGTTGAGAAACAACACTAACGACACCTAGATCATCTGGAGCAACAGTTAATTTATGACCATAAGCTCCGTCTGGTTTAGTCGAGTTATAGAGCAAAAATGTGTGTTTGACAGTTGCTCCGCCTTCAACCGGGAAATAATAACTCGAATCTGGGGTTGTTTTAGTTATACCATCCGCACTGTATTCTTCCCAATATTCCCAACACAGGTAATATGGCGGAGCTATATAACAAGCAAACAATTCCCCAGAAATGAGCAATCCCGATAGTACTAATAGAAATCGCACAATCTGTTTTATAGTTAACATAATTTATTCCCCACCTCGTTTTGTCAGAAAACGAAACGGATCGTTAAGAACACTATGACTCGATTGCCCGCCTACACCAAATGGCATTTTGGTAATGTCAATAGTTGGACGCTCTGGTAGTGGCGTATCAGTCATAGCAATTTCTTGAGTCAAGGCAGCCACACCCATTTCTGAGAACAGCGTGGTGCCCCATTCTTCAAGATCAATTTCCAGCGTCAATGCAGACGTATTGGCTGGCAAGGTTTCTAACAACGGCGCACGCACCAGAAAAGTCACATTATCGTCTTGAGAATACGCGACTTCGTTGGCAAACAAACCATAGTTGCCATATTTCTCCACCACATTGCCACTGCTATCTTTCCAGCGATAAAGCAATTGTACCGGATATTCGCTATGCTGTGAATTCCAAGTCAAGGTGCCGGTATTCTTCACAGACATCTCAACCGCATAAGTGATCCCTTGCGCCATGCTGGTAGGCAAATTGCTGGCCGCATATTCCGCACCATACATCGGTGCCAAAATAATTTGATCATATTCAGACCCAGAAGTCACACCGCCAGTTTGGTACTGCACATAAACCGCTTTTTCGCCGAGTCCCCCATCGGTAAACAAAAAATCCCGCGTACTGCGATAAGGTTCAAATTCACCCCAAGTCTGCCCATCGACACTTAAGCGCATCCGCTCCGGCGTGGCAGCCGGCGCGAAGGTGAGCGTGACGCTCTCGGTTTCCGTGAACAATTCATCATTATTGATTTGGATGCTGCCGGTGGCCGCATAATTATTGGCCAAACCATTCAGCACATCCCCCGCGCTTGGTGTCAATGCGGTCAATACCACAGTGGCTTTAATCGTGGGCTTGAGCATATACCCTTGCCCCTTATTAAAATGGATAGACTTAGCCACATCAAACGCTAACTGAATTTCCGTCGTAAAACCGGCTTTAACGATCCAATCGCCAATGATTTTCAGGCCCGATTGTTGAGCACTGGGCGTTTTCAATGAAAACGTATCACCATCAGCCACCACCGTATTATCATTGCCCAAGACTAAACGCAATTGATGAAAGGTAGCCGGCAATAACGCGACATCCGCCAATGTCGCCAACGCTTTGCCATCCAACTCCAATAAATTCAGGCGTTGACTGCCCCCAACCATTTGACAACCACTGTCATCACCACAGGCTTTAACCTTTTTAATATCAAGCCAAACCGCAGTCACATTACCACCGGTTTTGTCATTAGCCGGTTTACCCGAATTATCTTTGTCATTATCAGGCTGATTGGCCGAATTATCCTTGTCATTATCAGGCTTATCGGCCGTTGCGTCAGTACATGCACCTTGCGTATCGCCATGACCTAAATGATCCTGAAGACTCGCCTGCGATATGGAAAGCGTATTTTTGCCCTTATGACAAACCGTGACTTTGGGCTCCTGATTGGCATCGCCGCCCTCATTATCGTTAGCCGTATTGTCCTTGTCATCATTGCCTTTATTCTCTTTATTCTCGTCTTTCTTGCGAATACGAGTCGTGGTTTCTTGGGCAAAAGGACTCAGTGCGATACGCAAACGGCCTCTGGAATGGGGGAGTATTTCCGAAACGCTTGGCGAGATGCCAAACATCATCGCACCATCGGCCGCCGGGGACTCCACCGTCATATCGATTTTATAAAGTTTTTGGTGACCGCCTAAATTGACTTCAACTACCGGAATAGAGATTTTCTGTTTATCTCTATCATAAATTGCACACACACCCGCCACCGGTTGAGTTAGCAATGCCGTATCCAATTTAAATAAAAATTGATCAACATTGGGCACTTGATTTAAATTGGCCTGATAAATGGTCCCATCATCCAACTCAACACAGGGCAGATAAAGATGACCATGCCGATTGACAACCGAATAAATGGCATTGCCATCATCAGCGTATGCACAGACTGCGCTACCAAGTAAGCCCGCCGTCAACACGCTTGGTAAAAATAAGCGCGGGACCGTTTTGGGCGATTGAAAAGGCCACTTGGGCCTAATGGGTATTTTCATGTTTTCCTCCGTTTCCCTCCGTTTGTGGTTAAATATAAATATGTTGCACAAATAAATCCGCACAATCCGTCAATCCGTTGTACTTACCTCCGTTTGTGGTGAAGTCTAAATATGTTGCACAAATAAATCCGCACAATCCGTAAATCCGTTGTACTTACCTCCGCTTGTGGTGAAGTATAAATATGTTGTACAAATAAATCCGTACAATCCGTCAATCAGTTGTACTTACCTCCGTTTGTGGTGAAGTATAAATATATAAGTGGGTACTTTTGGCCGTGCAAGTTAACCTTGCACTCCCGGCCGGGTTCTTCCTAAAACCGTTTTCGGTTGTACACTATAATATATTATATGTATAGACTATTTTTTGAAGGTTGCATGTCAATATCCGAGAAACGGTAGATTTTAACTGACGAATGGTCAATTTGGGCCAAAAGGCGTATGCACCTTGCACAACGCGTTTGGTAGAAAAAACCGGGTTTTGAAGTTAATGGCACGCACGATAGCATTAGGAGCCGGCCCAAACTAAAGTTTGGACTCCTGATGCCCAAACTAAAGTTTGGACTCCTGCGCACGCACTTTGCACGATAAAAAAATTAGTACTTTAAAATCTGATTATAACGAATTTTGTTGATATCCCATTAATAAGCACTTAAAAGCGTTTTGCTGGAAGGCCGAACCCTATTCGATTATAACAACATTATCTTACGCAAAAACTTTTGCGTAGTTCCCATTACTCATTTAATGACACGATGAATTAAGAATCTGTTATTATTATCTGGTTTATTCAGTTATTAACGTGGTTAAGCGAGTATCTTTACACATTTTTTCTCAGGAGTTAATTAATGATATTAACTAAACGTAATCCTTCCCACCGTGGTTTTCAATGGACGTGGGTTTTGATGCTCTTTTTGTTTTTGACACCGTTGGCGTATGCCAGCGGTGGGGGAGCAGCGGCCATGGGGTTTTTATGGCTTGCTATTTTGCTGTTGCTGGCCAAAGTTTCCAGTTTGATTGAAAAAGTCGGGCAGCCGGCGGTACTGGGCGAATTGCTCATGGGCGTGGTGCTGGGAAATCTTATCCTCTTTGGCATTGATTGGTTTGAGCCGGTTAAGGAGGACGACATCATTAAATTTCTTGCGGAATTGGGTGTGGTGATCCTACTATTTCAAATTGGCTTGGAGTCCAAGATTGAAGAAATGCGTGAAGTGGGGTGGCGGGCTTTTATGGTTGCGACTGTCGGTGTTGTAGCACCCTTCGTACTCGGTACTATTGTGGTTGGGCCACTACTTATGCCTGGCCAGCCCTTCTATGCCTATTTATTTTTGGGGGCTGCCCTGACGGCAACCTCTGTCGGTATCACCGGGCGCGTCTTTCGTGATTTGGGCAAATTGCAAACACGGGAAGCCCAAATTGTGTTAGGTGCCGCAGTGATTGATGATGTCATGGGTTTAATTATTTTGGCCGTTGTGACTGCCATTGTCACAAGTGCCGTCAGTATGGACGCAACAGAGTCCGTCAGTATGGGCGCAATAGGCTTAATAACATTAAAGGCTGTTGTGTTTCTTATCGGTGCCATTTTCTTGGGCAGATTATTAGCACCCCGAATAGGGGAAGGGTTTTCTAAAATTCATACCGGCGTTGGTACAAAGTTCACAATTGCTATTAGCTTTTGCCTCATTTTCGCTTATCTTGCTGGTTTGGTAGGCCTGCATCCCATCGTGGGTGCTTTTGCGGCCGGCTTAATGCTAGAGCATGTTTACTTTAGGCGTTTTGAAAAGCCAGAGATTAATGAAGACATCGAACAGGCGGTGAAAAACGCTAACCCTGAAACCCAACAACAGGTGAAAACCGTTTTGGATCGTCATAATGCCCATCATTTGGATGAATTGGTTGCACCTTTGGGGCATTTTTTAGTGCCGCTGTTTTTCATCATGATTGGCATGCAAGTCAATTTAAGGATTTTATTTGATCCAAAGGTATTGCTCATTGCTTTGGCGATTACCGCGGTGGCATTTATCGGTAAAATCGTTGCCGGCATCGTTGCAGGGCCGGTTAATAAATATATCGTCGGTTGGGGTATGGTTCCCCGCGGCGAAGTCGGGCTGATTTTTGCAGCGGTAGGCTTAGAGCTTGGCAAAAAGCTTGGCGTGGTTGTGATTTCTGATGAAATGTTTTCAGTCATCATCATCATGGTGATTTTAACCACGCTGGTAACACCGCCGATATTGAATTACTTGTTACGCAAACAGCCTGCGTAGGGCGCGTTTAATATTTGGCGCGAATTGTTAATTAAAACAGGGTTATTTAATTGACTATTTTTATATAATTTTTTTTGTAACTACTCAGCACCGAAGTGTGCTTATTATTATAGCCTGGGGCTTTGCGGCAGGTGCGAAGCACCGAAGTGTGCTTATTATTCTGTGCAACGCCCCAGGTGCTGGTGTTTATGATTTAAAGCCCTTGTCTTTGCACATTAAAATGGGTGGAGAGGGCGTTGCCCTGGGCTTTAATAAAGCGCCCTTTCAGGGCTGAGTAGTTACTTTTTTTTCAAAGCGGTATGAAAACAAGTCAAGTTTTTGGACCAAATCACCTGATTTTCACCGCCCCAGACTCTCCCCCAAAACATCAGAGGTTTGGCAAACCTCTGAGGGCTTTTATTTGTCGTATCATTTCTCGCCCTATCAAGTGTTACATTGATTCTTTCTTATCTTGATTTTTTTACTGTGTCATAAATTTTCTAACGCGGATTTTGCGGCATCGCATAGTTCAAAAATAATGAATTAAATAAAAGTGGCACTTGAAGTTCAAAGCGGCACTTTGAAGCCTGATACCCTAAATTTTGAGAATTTTTGTCAATAAAACCGTTTAACCTTATTCTATTCATTGAATAAAATGATTCCCGATATAACTACAAGGATTGCTTATAAGAAAGGATAAGAGCCATAGCCTGATTTTCTCATTCGCACCATTTAATTAAAATGCCAAAACGGATAATCATATAAAAAAATAATTGTTAACGCGACAATCCTTTATTATAATCAATCCTTGTAGTTATCAATCCTAAAATCCTGAAAATCCTGATTCAGGCATTCATCACACAGACATTTGGTATGTTGACGCAGCACTTCGAGGCCGTTTTGGTGCGGGAACGAGATATTATGCCACCGCAAACTCAAACACGGGTGTTTCAATAACACGATGAGGTTTTTTTGGCTCCCAAACGGTTTTTTGCAAGTATTCCACCGTTTCAGCTGAAAAAAATCGCTCACCTGTTTCTAAACAAACTCGGGCTGGTACATTCTCTATAATCATGAATTTACCCTTTATATCAATGATATAGTTTACATGTCGTTCAATCAACGTCTCTTTCCAAGTGTTAGCTGCCATCTTGAGTTCTCCTCATTTTAAAATCAACCCATCGTGCTGGGTTTGGTTCATATAAAGTAATGATTTTTACCACCGGACGAGATGGGTAACTGCACTGAATGTGCAAAGGTATATTGAGTTGCGTGAAACCGAGTATCAAACAACTTGGACCATACTTGTCGTTGGGGTAGTCTTCAATAATAACACCATTTACCATCGCTTCACGAACTTCTTGTACGCTAATATGGCGTATCACGCTCTGATCCACAGCGTGTTGTGAAAATTCAAACTGTGTTTGTGCAATATTGTCGCGGATTTATTCAATCATTGGCATGGGATTCATAATCGTTTTTTAATGCTTTGGGCAGACACAAGCACGTACCCACCCCAATCACAATGAACATTAATTATTCATCACTGTTTATCACATCCATTGTCTAAATCAGAACTGACAGAATTTGAGAATTTTCAGAATAAAATCAGTTTAAGCTTCTTCCATTCATTTTCGTTCATGCCATAATGGAGAGTACAGCGAATTGCCGAAATTAACGAATTATCAAATAACACTCAAACAGTTCCTTTCAACCGATTCGTCAAAGGCACATAACCATTCGTTTGTTTTCGCAAATTCGTGGTACTCCCACTATAAATAGTCTGATTCTTATTCCCGATATAACTACAAGGATTGCTTATAAGAAAGGATAATAGCCAGAGCCTGATTTTCTCATTCGCACCATTTATTAAAATGCCAAAACTGATAATCATATAAAAAATAATTGTTAACGCGACAATCCTTTCTTACAATCAATCCTTGTAGTTATGAATTCTATCATCCTGAAAATCCTGATTTGCGACATCTGAGCATCAAAACTTAACAAAACTGCCTATCAACTTCATTGTGAAGAGCTTTCGTCGTATTCAAAGCAAATAAAATTAATAGACATCATCATGTTTTCCAATGTTGAGCAAGATAATAACTTCTTTTCCAGTTTCTTTATCTGTCTCAATTGTAAAAACTATTCGACAATCAAAACCACACGAACAAGCATATAAATCCGACAAATCACCTGATAATTTATGTGTATTGAGAGAAGTAGCAAAAACATCAAGTTTCATTTGCTCAAATGTATTTTCTATTCGCGTTTGTAAATTAACATTGCGTCGCACAAATTTACGGTAAGCTTTTTTGAAATGGGGTGTTAAAACCAGTTCTCTCATGTGCCAGTCACCTCATTCAGTGATTGACGGAGTGTGGTGATAATCTCTTGGGTAGATT
>QNER01000019.1 GCA_003646175.1 Candidatus Parabeggiatoa sp. nov. 1 | reverse complement strand
TAGCTTTAGTGCAACCGGTGGAAAATGTAATACTCGATGTTCAAGTTTTTTGCTTTGGGTTGTGTTGCCCCTATTAACCAGCCGCAAAGCCCAGGGCTATATTAACGTAGCCCCTTCGGTGCTCTAGCCCCTTCGGTGCGTATTATTATAGCCAGGGGCAACGCCCCTGGTTGATAGGTTTAAAAAACTTGAACATCGAGTAATATGTAATTAATACGCGCCAACCCGTAAGTATGTTGAACGTGAATAGTTTTAGTTCCACCTGTGAAAATAATTATTTAAAATTCAAGCCGTTATATTTTCAACAAAAAAAGTGACAATCAGGTCAAATAGGACACACCACTTCAGGGCACTTCGTTCCTCAAAGCTTTACGGTGAAAAACTGCGTTTTTTATGTGTATGAAAACCGAGATAAAAAAACTCACAATGACAATGGTAAGTATAGTCTCATTGACTGATCATTGGTAATACTCGACTCACAAGTTTTTTCTAAAACTAAACTACAAGGATTGTATATAAAAAAGGATTTAAAAAACCTATAACGACAAGTGTCTGTTTGGGCAAATTCAACAACCTAAGAGATGTGGATTTCAACCAAACAACAAACTCACCAATCCGCATCGATATAAAATGTTGGGGCAAATTCAACAACCTAAGAGATGTGGATTTCAACCAGACAGCTCGCGATCCAATCCTTTGTTATATACAATCCTTGTCGTTAACGGTTTTAATCTGTTCATATGCAATCGCATTGGAGTTCTTATTGTCAGACTAAAAACTTGCGAGTCGAGTAATAGGTAAGGCGATTTTGGAGTTCTTTAATAAGATGATAAAAATAAATGGCATGGTTCAAAAATAGCGAATCAAAGGTGGCGAATATTTCATAAACCACTTGTCATTTTTTAATAACAAGTTGATTTAGAAAGTCATTTGAACAAAAACCGTTTGGAAAACCATTTGGATTTTTAAAGCACAGTAATCTGCGTAACCCACGTAATCCGCAAAATCGGCGTTAGTAATTGGTATAATGACTTATTTCACCCATTACCCAATCGTCGCGAAAGTTGGAGCGATGCTGTCAACTTTTGCATAGCGCCCATTACCCATTAAACAACACTATGAACAAACGGCTATTATTTTTGTTTATTATACTCCTCATACTCGCTGCGATAATGACCATTCCTTATTGGGCCGGCGGTGAAGCGGAACGACAATTTGCTCAATTCAATCAAGCCTTTTATCCCGCAATGAACCTCAAACCCGTGGAAAATACCTATCAGCGAGGTTGGTTCCATTCTTATGCAGTATCCACTTTTGACACGCCGGCAACCTTTGAACCCGCGCCCAATGAGCGTTTTGTCTTACTACATGAAATTGAACATGGATTTGTGCCAATACAATCGACTTTGGTTCGTACCACCTTGCACACTGCCCCTTTAAGCAGTGCTAAATCAACTGAAGTTGAAGCGGCACTACTAGAAGTGCGGACAGCAGTGCAGACTAATGGCGATAGTCTCAGCACACTAACCATGCCAGCATTAACGATTAAAAACAATAACGTTCATCTGCAATGGCAAGGTTTACAGGGCAGTGTGTACGTTAAGCACAACTTCGCCACCGTAGAAGCGGAAATGCACAGCCCACAAGTGCAATTAAACACCCCTCAAGGTCGCATGGTCATACAAAATGCTCAATTCAATGTTTTGACGCAGCCGGGCGCGGATTTCATACCAAATGAAGGTAGTCTCAGTATTGCAGATATGCAACTAACGGGTTTTCAAATGCTACCGGTGAAATTAGAAGGGATTAAGCTGCATGGCTCGAATCACGTCATTGACGAAAATTTGAGAATAGCGGTAAACACGAAGTTGCAGCAAATACACGTCGGGACTGAGCGCTATGGGCCGATTTATGGTGATTTTGAACTACGTCATTTGCATGCGCCGACTTTGCAACGTATCAAAAACACGTTGGTAAAAATACATCATCAAAGATTGTCATCCCCAAATAGGGGGGGTAACATGGCGATGTATCGATTAATGTCAGATGGCATGGCGTTATTAAAAAACGCGCCCGAATTTGCGATGACTCGCTTGCATTTTAACACGCCAAAGGGTGAATTACAGGGTGATCTGCGGCTTAAAATTGAAGCGTTTGAGGGGATTGTTTTTGCTTTATTCAATCCGTCTTTGCTTATCAATGCCCTGAATGCACAACTGGAAATGCACATTCCTCAATCTTTGTTCCAGCAACTCACCGAAGAAACTTTGCCGGGAATCACACCCGCAGCACAGCATAAAATAAGACAACACCTAAAAACATGGTTAGTTCAAGGAATTTTGGTGCCTGCCAAGAATAAGCCTGACTACTATTACACCCGTATGCAATTGCAGGCAGGTGTATTACAAGTGAATGGACAACGGTTACCGATAACCGCTTTGACAATTGACAATTGACAACAATCAATAAATTCATGCCATTGTCTCAACTTCATCGGCAACCACAACATAACGTCGTCTATCTTTTTCTTCAGTACAAAGATAGCAACTCACTAAGGTTAAACGCCGATTCAAACTCGGTTCAACCAAAAGGGTGTCCGTTTTATCAACAATATAAATGGCTGAAACCTGATAGTGCCAGCGCCCACTGCGTAGGGATTCCAGCACCAACATGTCGCCCAATTCTAATGCCTTTAAAAAACCAAAATAGGTACCATAACGCACATTGAGGACACTATTGCCCAATTCACCGGGCAGAACGCTATTGTCCAAATGCCCGAGTGCGAAAGCGGACATGCCATCGCTGGTATGGGAAAGGACTACTTGCTTCACGCTTAAGCGGGGCACTAATAAACGTGCAAGGGGCCAAGTGTTTGCCCAAGGCCAAGGTTTGACTTGATGACCACTGGCTTGAGTACGTACCCAAGCTGTGTGCAGCAAACCCTGTGCTAACCAAGCTTGGAAATAGAGCCCTTTGCCTTGGCTGAATTGCCATGTCGCAATACATAAGGTCATACCAATGAGCGTACTACCCCATCTGAGACGCTTTTTCATGGGATCATTACCAATACTATTTTAAGTCAACTAACCAACTTTGAAAGCGAAAATGGTTTTCCGAACCTCGCGGGTAAAATAACTTATAAATAAACAGGTTATTAATAAATTATCGGTAGTCCTAAACATGTAGCGATTTGACGGATGCTATCCCTTGCCGGGATAGTATCCGTTTGAACACCATCACTACTTTTACAGGACTACCAAATTATCAAGCTAATAGGCTTGCGCTCAAAAAACTGAGCAATGTGGGTGACGGAGTCCAATCGACGATTTTAGTTTGATATGCACAAACTAAAGTTTGGACTCCAGTTCGTAGGGTGGGCAACGTCTTTTTGTTGCCCACCTAATCTACATCAAATGGAGGTCACACTCGAAAAATAGCCTTTTTTACAAACTGATAGGTGTTAAGGGAGAGACCATAAAAAAGTGGTCATTCTGCAACCGCCTTAGAATGAATTGTGAATCATAAACCAATACAATCAATATGTTAGCTCACGAAATCCGACAAACGCCTAGACAAAAGCTATGATGACCTATTACCCGTTTTGCAAGAGCCTCTGCATATCTATACCATTGATCAGAGACATCGCCTAAAGGCGTAATGAAGCCAACCTCAATTATTTATCTGAACAGCGATAAGTCATGCAAAAAGTGTTCCGAGCATTATTGCTAAGGCTTCCAATTTGACCAGCGACAATTGATAGGAGGTCTTACCAAGCGCGTGACCAACGCGCCTTTTTATTTGTATCATCGCGTAAGCCGGCATCCACGCCTGCCCGTAATTCAACCACGCTGCCCAGTAACCATAATAAGTCTGACAAGCGGTTGATGTAACGCAAAATGTTTGAATCGATTTGTTCGCCTGACTCGATCAAATGGACAATGTGACGCTCAGCGCGACGGCAAACGGTACGCGCCATATCAAAGGCCGCTGAAACCGTGTGTTCCCCCGGTAACGACCAATCAAATAACAGGCCTTCAATACTTTCTATACGATGAACATGCTCAGTGAGCACATCAACCATTTCATCAGTGATTTTGGGCGGTAATTTTTTACCATTAGGCAGTGTCGCCAATGATGAGCCAACGGTAAATAATTCACGTTGAATGACTTTGACGAGTTCACACACTTCAGTATCTTCGCAGATTGAACGGGCAAAGCCCGTAACGGCATTCAGTTCGTCAACTGTCCCACCGGCTTCAACACGCAAACTACTTTTAGGAACACGAAACCACCGATAAGGCTAGTTTGTCCAGCATCAACGCGTTTGGTTGAAATACTTGCCATAATTGCTCCTGCTTAATAATTTGAATAAAAAAATAAAATGGTTTCCCCCGTAGAAACCGCCACCCTTTCCACACTCACTCCAAAAACATCACTAATCGCCTCATCCGTCAACACTTTTTCAGGTTTGCCGCTATCAACAATGCCACCTTGATGCACCAGCACGATTTTATTAGCATAGCGCGCTGCTGTATTAATATCATGCATAGAAAATGCCACCGTTTTGCCTTCTTTAGCTAATTCTTTTAATAAATCAAGGACTTCAAGAGAATGACCCACGTCGAGACTGGCGGTGGGTTCATCTAATAAAATAATATTGGCTTCCGTGGCAAGGCTGCGGGCGATCACAACCCGTTGCCATTCCCCGCCGGAGAGTTCAGTCACTAGCCGATTAGCAAGGTGAGCCACATCCGTTTTTATCATGGCTTGCTCTACGCATAGATGATCATATTCGGTTTCATGCTGAAAGCGTCCAAGGTGCGGATTACGTCCCATTGTAATGATAGCTTTTACGGTAAAGGCAAAATCAATCTGGCTGTTTTGAGGTACAAAAGCGAGGTGTTGCGCCAACTCGCGTCGGTGAAATTGCTGCAATTCGCGCCAATTCAACGTCACCAAACCCACCGTCGGTTGCCAGAGTCCCGCTAATAATCGGAGCAACGTGGTTTTACCGGCACCATTTTGCCCAATAAACGCCGTTAATTGCCCAGATAATAACGTTAATGAAGCGTCTTGCATTAACCAACGGTTGTCTATTTCTATTCCCGCTTTATGTAATGCCAATGTATTTATACTCATTTTATTAAAAGGGAATGGGTACAACGGGAAAGAAATTGGGAAAAAACACACATAAATTTTCAAATGCTAATTCCTAGCCCCAACGGGGCGAATTATTACAGCCTAGGGCAACGCCCTAGGTACAGTCGTAGGGTGGGCAATGTGTTTTTATTGCCCACCACTGATGGTGTGACATATTTTGGTGGGCAACAACGTTCGGTGGGCAACAAAAAGACGTTGCCGGCCCCCTACGAACTATTTTCATTAATTAATACTTCACAATTCACAATTCACAATTCACAATTCACAATTCGCGCCTAAAGATTTTGGCGCGAACACAATTTTCATCACCCCAGTTGGCATCTAAGGCTCATGCCTGATGCTAGGCGATTTCATTTTTATCCAGAAAAACCGGGTAAAATCATTATTGGCTACATTGCTGAGAAACTTAAAAAATCATGAAAAATTGGCTAGACGAAATCCGCTGGAACGATCAAGGCTTAGTCCCGGCGATTGCCCAAGAAATCGGCACAGGTAAAGTGTTGATGCTCGCGTGGATGAATCGGGAGGCCTGTCAATTAACGGCCGAACAAAAACGCGCTGTTTATTGGTCTCGCTCTCGTGGTAAATTGTGGTTTAAGGGAGAAGAGTCTGGACATGTTCAACATGTCAAAGATATCCGGCTTGATTGTGATAATGATGTTGTGTTGCTAAGTGTTGAACAAGTCGGTGACGTAGCCTGTCACACTGGGCGACATCACTGCTTTTTTAAACAATTGCAAGAGAAACAATGGGTGACTGTTGAGCCGGTGTTAAAGGACCCTTCGACTTTATATTCTATAGACGTTCAGAAAAATATTTAGGGCAAACAAAACCTTCAAGGTTTCCAAAACCTTGAAGGTTTCTAACTGATTACTATTCGTCATAAAAAGTGGAGTACAACGAATTAGCGAAAAAAACGAATTAAAACAACCCATTATTGAATAATTTAATTACACGTTTCACCCAATTCGTTTATTTCGTCAATTCGTTGTACTAGGATATAGTTGTACTATATTTGTTGTTGTACTAAACTGTATTTAACACAAAGCAAACCAACCCATACACACAGAAAAGGAAACAAACCTGAAAACCCTCAATCGATTCCCAAGATAAATCTTGGACTCCTGAGATTAAAAACAATAAGTTATTTACCCATTACCCATTACCCTATTAGACGACTATGTTGGAGAAGTATTCCAATGTTTGAAACCGGCGATTACATTGATGAACGATATAAAGTCATTAAGGAGCTTGGCAGAGGCAAAATGGGCGTTGTGCTATGTGTGGCAGATACTCGTTATGGTAAAAATGCGGCACTCAAATACTGTCAGAAAAATAATAAAAAGTCATGGCGCCGATTTGTTCGGGAAACTAGAATTATGGCGACTATTAAACATCCTAATGTCATGCCAGTGCTTCATCGTAACCTTGGGTACTCTCCGCCCTATTTCACAATGCCTCTGGCGCAAGAATCGCTTTCAAACGAGATAAGGATGGGAATTGATAAAGAAGATGCGTTAGCTCTCTTTAAGGAAATATGCATGGGTGTCCAAGCCCTCCATAATGCTAATGCTACCCATCGCGATCTAAAGCCCGATAACGTGATGCGTATGGTGGATGGCTCTATAGTTGTCGCCGACATGGGGATAGCAAAGTTAAACCTGCGCGAGACGATAATGCAGAACACCGCATTCTTAACTAAAATTGACTGTGCCCCGAAATATATCATCAGGGGCAGTAGCCATGAAGCAGATAAAAAAACGGATATTTATCAACTTGGAAAAGTCTTGTACAAATTAGTGACAAGCTCCTTACAGGGTCAAACGGCCGAACTTCCAGCTGCGCTTAGTGACATAATCGAGAAAGCGACAAAGCAGCGTTCTAACCAGCTGTATCAATCCGTCGGTGAACTAATGGATGCGGTTGAAAGCTATAGATGTTCCAAGTCAAAAACGGATACTATCCCTGAGAAGGGATAGCATCCGTGAAGTTATTAAATCATTTCACAAGTCAAAAACGGATACTATCCCTGAGAAGGGATAGCATCCGTGAAGTATTTCAAAAACGGATACTATCCCTGAGAAGGGATAGCATCCGTGAAGTTATTTCTTCATAGCTTGTTCTCAAGTTGTACGGCATTTTGTTGAAGACAATAATATATATGAGTAACGAGATAAAGCACAAAGGAAGTTGCCATTGTGGGGCGGTTGTTTTTGAAGTTGAAGCACCAGAGCATTTACATGTTCTTGAGTGTAATTGCTCCATCTGTTCAAAATCAGGCTATCTTCATTTGATTGTACCAAAATCCCAATTTAATCTGCTCAAAGGCAGTGACAATTTGGTGAAATATACCTTTGATACACATCAAGAAAAACATTGGTTTTGTCAAACCTGTGGCATTAAATCATTTTATATTCCAAGATCAAATCCAGATGGTGTTAGTGTTAATGTGAGATGCCTTGATAGTTCAACTATTAAGCGTATAGATATAACGCCATTTGATGGTGTTAATTGGGAAGCAAATGCACATCAGCTGTCCCATTTATCCAAGTCGTGACGGATAGCATCCCTTCGAGGGATGCTATCCGTGAAAGTAAAGCGGAGGCAGAATCAATGAATAACGAATTCTCAGAATTGGTCAAACAAGAGTGGACTGTCGATGATACAGCGAAGGCTTGGCGTAAATGGCACAATAAGCTGGTTCCTCATCTGGCCTCACTGACAAAGGTTCTCTTAGAGGCAGCGGCTATTCAGCCGGGTGCCAAAGTGTTAGACATCGCCAGCGGTTCGGGTGAACCGGCTTTAACCATTTCAGAAATGCTAGGCCCAACCGGGAAAGTGACGGCGACAGATTTATCCACCGGGATGCTGAAAATCGCAGAGGATAATGCCAACAAGGCCAATAAAAATAACCTCGAATTTAAACAAGCTGATGTTCATGAACTCCCTTTTGAGGATAGCTCTTATGATGTCGTCACTTGTCGTTTGGGTGTGATGTACTTCTGGGATTGTCAACGCGCACTCCGTGAAATAGGACGTGTATTGAAACCCGGTGGCGTTGCCAGCTTTGTTGCTTGGGGAGACGTAAGCCAAAATGGTTTGGTTCGTTCAATTATTGGCCCTTTTGCCAACAGAAAAGAACTGCCAACACCTCCCCCATCAGCACCACACCCATTCCGATTTGCCAAAGAAGGCAGTCTAACCGCTGAGTTGAAATCGGCCGGGTTTTCACAAGTGAATGAACAAACACATATTGTGCCTTGTCCGTGGCCCGGACCACCTGAAGAACTTTTGAATCAGGTTTATGAAATAGCAATTCCCTTCCAACCTTTTTTTAACAGTTTTGATAATCAGGACAGACAGCAGGTGGAACAGGAAGTGATTGCCAATCTAAATACGTTCTATGATGGCATCAATACTGATCCTTCAATCTGCATTGTTGCGGCAAAAGCGGTGCGATAACAATTGATTATACACAGAAGGCACAGAGTTACACAGAGTTGGTTTTTACGGATGCTATCCCTGGTTTCGGGATAGTATCCGTTTTAACTGAATTGAAACCCATTTTACGGATGCTATCCCTGGTTTCGGGATAGTATCCGTTTGTTTTAACAAGATAAAATACCATGCCTCGTTCACCTTTTCCAGGAATGGTTCCCTATCTTGAACCATAATTGCCCAGGAGTCCAAACTTTAGTTTGGGCAGGCCACCCAGCCAAACTAAAGTTTGGACTCCTGAAAACATGGGGGCACCAGACATCTTTGATAAAAGCAAAGCTATTGAACTTGGTGCGCCTGATTACATCACTAAACCCATTCAACGTCAAGAACTATTAACCCGTATCAAAACCCACTTGGATATTCGCCAATAAACTGTTGCTGATACCAAGTTAATCGGATTTATCAATGAGATAGCCAAGAAATCCGATTTCTTCAAGAAATCGGATTTCGGCACTGGGGTCGTTGAGTGGGAATGCTTCAATTTCAAGGATAACCACAAAAAAGTCTATGCAATAATCAAGGGTATGTAGGGGCAATCCCTTGTGGTTGCCCCCTATTTGCCGGGTTGGGGTATAACTTATTGATTTTAAGCAATCCCATCCAACGACCCCAGTGCCCGGATTTATGACCAATCAACACCACTACCAAAACATGAGACAAAACTGATGACAACCAACAATATCGATCCTCAAAATAGTGTAGTTATCCAACGTTGCCAACGCGAGCAACATAAAATTCATTTTATCAAAGCCTTTGAAGGCTTTTCTCGCGTCGTCTGGCCGGGTTTGGCAGTTATTTTGGGTTTATTGATCGTGGCGAATGGCTTGGGTATCCCGTATAAGCCAATTTTATTCGCCATTCCCGTCTGGATAGTTATCAGTTTGGGATGGGTTGTCATACATCGCAAACGGTGGCAAATTCCAAATTGGCGTTTGCCGGCTTATCTGGATCGCCATGCCGGGGCAAAGGGTGCGTTGTTACAAGTTTTTGAAACGGGTACCAGCACTCAAAAGGTGCCAGAATCGGCTATGCAAGTACCCTTTCCAAAGGTATTCCCTCAACAAGTTTTCGTGATTTGGCTAGTGCTATTACTGGGTTACGTTGTGTGGTATTTGATGCCAGCCCCCACAACTCATATTGAGAGGCCTCAGACTTATACCCCGCTGCCGGTTCAGCAAACCCAAGCGTTGCTAAAAACGCTCGCACAAACTCGCCCGGAACAGGACCCATTTGTTGAATCGGCCGAAGCAACTTTGGAAATATTGCGCCAGCGCAGTACTGGTTTGGAACGCGAAGATTTCGAGGCACTAGAACTCTTGCAGGAACAAGCATCGGAACGGTTGGCACAGGATATGGCGAGACTGCGTAATACCGATGCTTTGATGAAAGATTTTGAACAGATGCTCGCCCAAATCGATGGCAAAAATGGCAGCGGTTCCCAAAACGCACAATCCCTATCACAGCAATTCCAGCAAATGCAAAAAGCCCTAGAGCAAGCTGGCATGGGAATGGATGCGGAACAACTTAAGCAGCTATTGAGCCAAGTTAAGGCGATGCGCGAACAAAGTGCCGCACAACAAGGTATGGCTGCAAACCAACAAAACGGGAATGCTGCCCAAGGTGCTGGCTCAGAGGGATCAGCATTCAGTTCAGCAGGTACACAATCACTGCGCGAGCAAATTAAACAATATCGTGAGCAAATTGGGCAAACACTGGCACAAGCTGAGGCTATGCTAAACCAACCGGGCCGAGGTGGTGTGTCACGAGGTCCCGGTTCCTCACCATTAGAATTTAATCATCTGACTTTCCAACGCCAGAATGCCCAAATAACTCCCCAAACGTTTGGTACCAATCCTACCAACGAAACGGTATTACTCGCACAAGGCCTGACTAAACGAACCGAATCAGCCATCATGGATAACCAAGATGTGACTAAGCACCATTTTCAGGCGGGTACTGAGACACCCTATTGGCAAAAACGCACCTTGCCTCGCCATCGGGCTGTGCTTGATCGCTATTTCAGTGACGAATGAAAATAGCATTTAGGGTAATGGCACGCACGATAGAAATTTTGGTTGTGTAAGTAAGCCAGGGGCGTTGCCCCTGGCTATATTAATTTCGCACCTTCGGTGCTTTAAAACCTAGCCCCCTTGGTGCGTATTATCTACGCCCGTGGCAACGCCCCAGGGCCATTAGCATTTAGGGAAGAATATATCAATGGTATAGAAATTTATGCTTTCCTACATTACATTAATTTTTTAAAGAAGGGCAGTTTGCCTTGGGGCTTCGGTAAGTTGAATCCTCAAGTTCAATACCTTGGACCATAAAGTAAAGAAGATCGTCCCAACTTGGAAAGCACATATAGCGTGTTAAAGCACGTCAAAAAAAAAGTTTTCCGATTTCCAAGCTATTGCCGAACTTGTTGATAAGCTCGTCAAAATAGCCTAAAATAAATACTAAAGCACAAATAATCGGATATTATGGAGTTCTTCGCTGCGCTTTGTGGCCGCGTACAAAGCGCAGCGAAGAACTCCAAAAAGTATTAAAACGTATTAAAACTTATGCTTATGAAAAACATCGCCGTTCTTTCTGTATGGTAACAACAACTTTGATTAAGGAGGTGCTATGCTAAAAATACCTATTTCCCTGATAACCGTGTGGTTGGCAGTGACTATCGCAATGATGCCTTATGCCAGTTATGCTGATAATAGAGCATCCTGCGAGACTCCCATTGAGTGCTATGAAAAGGCCGCGAAAAAACTGCAACAAGCGCGAGAGCTTGTTAGGGCGCAACAGGCTGAAAATCAGCGGTTGCTTAAAGAGCAACAGGCCGAAAATCAGCGGATGCTCAAAGCAGCGCAAGAGCTTGTTAAAGAACAACATGCCAAAAATGAGCGGCTGGCGTTGGAAAATAAACGTCTTGTTTTAGAAACCCAACGGCTCGTTTTGGAAAATCAACGAGCTGTGGACAGCCAAAAGAAAATCGGTGAAATCGAAACCAAATTGAGTGAATTGGTTCAAAGTCATCGCATTTTCTTTCTTGATACACCTGGGTTAATTAAACTTTCCCGTTCAAAAATGGAAAAGATTTTTAATATTGAACCACCTATAGGGGTTCCTAGAGAGGCTATTGCAATAATAGCCAGCATTCAGACTTATCATGATCTTGCAACCAATAAGCCTGATCATGTTAACCATTCCTTTGGGCGAAACGTTGAACACGATCCTTACTCATGGGATAACCGTCCCTTTTTGTCGAATAAGCCTTTTAACGATGTTATAATTAGTCATGAAGGGAATAACTCAGGCTCAACCATTTTTTGGTATGGTCACCATCACGGTACTCAAATCATTCCTTTGAAGAGTAATGGCTTGTTTGATGCCTATATTAATCAGGGATATAGCCATGGTTCTCACTATATCACTTTACAAGTGTATGGCTATATGAAATAACGCATCTTTGTGATGAGCCTTATCAGGGTTTAGTACAACGGATTGAGAAATAAACGAATTTTTTCCTAGTGCAGGATCGCTTCAGTATCGATACCACCCCAACGCCAACGGCTAAAGCCGTTGTCTAAAAGCTCAAGTACCCTGAAGGGCTTAGTATTTTGTAGGGTGGGCAAACGTCTTTTGGTTTGCCCACCTTTTTCCTTTGCCCGCCCTACATGATTTTTTTAAAATACCTCAAAATTTATGCTTCAGTACTTAGTTGAGCCTGTCCCGGTGCCCTGAGCTTGTCGAAGGGAAACTTAGCTGTTGGCCGAGGTGGTCTTTATATTTCCGCTTTACTGCACTAGTGAAGTTAATTTAATTCGTTGATTTCCTAATTCGTTGTACTCAATTCGTTATACTTATAACGGTTTCAATATAAAAAGGAGAAAATTAATGCCAAAACAACAACAAACCCCCAAAACCACTTATTTATCCGACTATCAACCGCCTGATTATCGGGTTGAGTGGATTGAACTGTATTTTTACTTGCATGAAACCGAAACCATTGTCAACTCAACGATGTTAATCCACAAACAGGATAATGGTTCTCAGACACCACCGCTAAAATTAAACGGTGAAAAGTTGCTACCCAAATCCGTGGCACTTAATGGGGAAAAATTATCGTCTAGCCAATATACCTTTGACGATGAACACTTGATTATCCCTGAAGTGCCAGCGTCGTTTGAATTAGCCATCGAAACCGAAATTAACCCCCAAGCCAATACCGCTTTAAGTGGCTTATATCTCTCTGGGGGCAATTTTTGTACGCAATGCGAAGCGGAAGGCTTTCGTCGTATCACCTATATGCTTGATCGGCCAGATGTGATGACACGTTATGAAACAAACATCGAGGCCGACAGAGTCAAATATCCGGTGTTACTTGCCAACGGCAATTGCACCAAAGCTTTCCTATCAGCCGATACTCTGTCCCGTCATTGGGTTAGATGGGAAGATCCATTTCCAAAACCCACTTATTTATTTGCGTTAGTCGCTGGCGATTTAGCCAAAATCGAAGATCGGTTTATCACGCAATCGGGGCGCGAAGTGACTTTGCGGATTTATGTGCAACCGCACAATATTGACAAATGTCAACACGCGATGCAGTCCTTGAAAAAGGCCATGCGGTGGGATGAAAAAGTGTATGGGCGCGAATACGATTTGGACATGTTTATGATCGTCGCCGTTGATGATTTCAATATGGGGGCGATGGAAAACAAAGGGCTCAATATCTTTAATTCCAAATATGTCCTTGCCAAACCAGAAACCGCAACAGATACCGATTATGAAGGCATAGAAGCCGTGATCGCACACGAATATTTTCATAATTGGTCAGGCAATCGAGTGACGTGCCGAGATTGGTTTCAATTGAGTTTAAAAGAAGGCTTTACCGTCTTTCGCGATCAGCAATTCACGGCCGACATGACATCGCCTGGTGTCAAACGCATTCGAGATGTCAATATCTTACGCACGCATCAGTTTCGAGAAGATGCCAGTCCAATGGCGCATCCCATCCGTCCCGATAGCTATGTTGAAATTGACAACTTTTATACCGTCACCGTTTACAACAAAGGTGCCGAAGTCGTGCGGATGCTGTACCAATTGTTGGGTGCGGCGCAATTTCGCAACGGCACCGATTGTTATTTTGAACGGCACGATGGGCAAGCCGTTACCACTGACGATTTTGTGAAAGCTTTAGAGGATGCCAATCAAGTTGATTTGACCCAATTTCGGTTGTGGTACTCTCAAGCAGGTACGCCTGAATTAGAGATTAGCCATGCTTACAACGAGGCTGCCAACACCTACACCTTAACCGTCAAACAAAGCTGCCCAAGCACACCAGGGCAAGATCAGAAAAAGCCGTTTCATATCCCGCTGGCGATGGGCTTATTAGATAAACAGGGGCAGGATATGCCCTTGCAATTAAAAGGTGAAATCGCGGCGATTCAACGCACACGCGTATTGCATATCACAGCGGCGGAACAAGATTTTACCTTTATCAACATCAGCGAACCGCCTACGCCGTCTCTGCTGCGAGGATTTTCCGCCCCAGTTAAAGTCAAGATAGCGTTAAGCGATGACGAACGCTATTTCTTGATGAAGCACGACAGTGATGATTTTAACCGCTGGGATGCGGGCCAACAATTGGCGGTTAAACTCATGACACAACTAGTGGCAGATTATCAGCAAAACAAGGACTTACAAGTCCCTGATGCGTTTATCGACGCTTATCGAGAGATTTTGAATAACGACACCTTGGATAAAGCCTTGGCAGCACAAGCTCTCAGTTTGCCCTCCGAAAGTTATCTGAGTGAATTTCTGGATCCGATTGATCCGGTGGCGATTCACAAGGTGCGACGCTTTATGCGTCAAAGCATCGCGCAAGGTTTAAGTGATAACTTGTTGAAGGTTTACCACCGTCTGACGGATAACGGGAAATACCGTATTGATCAAACCTCGATATCGCTACGACGCTTAAAAAATATCTGTTTGAGTTACTTAATGGAACTCAACAGTGACGACATCATCAAAACCTGTTACCAACAATTTCTTGATAGCAACAATATGACGGATGTCATGGCCGCATTGGAGCCTTTAGCAAATACCAACTGTGCCGAGCGGGAAATGGCTTTAGCGCATTTTTATCAACAATGGCAACACGAACTGTTAGTCGTAGACAAATGGTTAGGTATTCAAGCAGGCTCTCGCTTGCCCGGCACTTTGGAACAAGTCAAACGCCTCACCCAACACAAGGCCTTTAATCTCAAGAACCCAAACAAAGTGCGTGCTTTGATTGGAACATTTTCCCAGAACAATCACGCGCAATTTCATGACATCAGCGGTGCTGGGTATGCGTTTTTAACCGATAGCATTTTGCAAATTGATCCGATGAATTCTCAAATTTCATCGCGCTTAGTGAAGGTGTACACACAGTGGCGCAAATATGACGCGCAACGACAAACTCTGTTAAAACAACAACTGGAAAAAATCGCCAACACACCCCGTCTGTCTAAAAATGTTTATGAAATTGTGTCTAAAAGCTTAGGCTGACAGAAAGTTGGGCAGAGCGTGGTGAATTGTGAAGTATTAATTTTTAATGAAAACCGGTTATTTCACTATTTTTTAACTTGACAATATCATATTATAATATTTTCCGATTGAGTGAAATACAAAGCAATAACGTTCTATATAAACGCCTCAACCCCGATAGGGGTTGAATGTGAATAGCCCCAGGTGAAACCTGGGGGGAAAATAACCTGGCGAACTTTGTACGAAAAAACTTTGTTCTACATTGTCAAGTTAATACTGAAGCACAAATGATCGGATATTATGGAGTTCAAAGCGAAGCAGTGGCCGCGTGCAAAGCTTCGCTTTGAACTCCAAAAAGTATTAAAATTTAGGCGTAGAAAAACTCAATTTTTCTCTATTGAGTACAACAAATGACGGGCAAATAAACGAATAAGGCATTTTGAGCCTTGATTATTTGTTAGACATGGATGGCTTTGTTTGAAAAATGGCCACGAAAGATCACTTTTTGATGGGATTGAGAAACACGCCAAATAGGCCAATCATTCGTTGTACTTAACCGTGAAAATTCAAAAAAATCCTAAATTATTTCTTAAAAAACGCACTTGCAAAACTCGTTAGCCTTGAAATCAGGGCAGTCATTCGTTTGTTAAGGCGATAATCAATGACTTATAGCCTATTGATTCATTTTTTATAACCTATTTATTTTTTTTTATAGGTTCCCCACTCAACGTTCCCAGTGTGAGCAATGATAGATTGCTCTTTTTATGAATTTTCCAAAGGTAGATGACAAAAAATATTCAACTTCAAAGAGCAGATACAGTTATTGTGCTCGATTTTGAGACAACGGGTTTATCACCAAATCAGGGTGATCGTGCCATTGAGATTGGTGCTGTACTTATTGAGCAAGGGCAGATTACCGATCGATTTCAGCAGCTCATGAATCCCGGTATGCCTATTGACAATTTCACTAGGGATTATACCGGAATTACCAACAAAATGTTGCGAGATGCACCGCCTTGTGCAAAGGTGATGGGAGAATTTGCTGATTTTATTGGGGATTATGACCTTGTTGCACATAATGCCTCTTTCGACCGACGTTTCCTTGAGGCCGAGTTGGATCGTATCCAGCGAAAATATTCAGGTCAATTTGTCTGCTCTCTGCTTGTGGCTCGGCGGCTGTATCAGGATGCGCCCTATCACAGGTTAGAAAGTCTTATCAAGTATAAGAATATTCCCACAGATGGTGTTTTTCACCGAGCTTTGGCCGATTCTGAGATGACAGCCAGACTGTGGCTAAAGATGTTAGAAGATATCACTGAGAAGTATGAGCTGCCATCCGTGCCTTTATCACTTATGCAAAAGTTATCACGGACCTCTAAAGGTTCAGTAGACAGTGTTCTTAGTCGTTATAGAAAAAAACTATACAAGAATAAATCATTGTGAATTGTTAACAAAAAAAATCGTTATTTCACAATTAGGTAACTCCCAAATAATAATATACCAGTTCCCCAGGTGGAACAAAGGGCTATTCACATTTTCAGGTAAATGTACAGCGAAGCTAAACTTTAGCCTGAAAAACCCCTTCGGGGTTGATAAAAGCAATTTATAAAATGATTTGGGTATGTTTTCTGGTATGTTAATTTTTTGGAGTTACCTTAGCCGTTGACAATTCACCGTTCATAAACTGAACGTATTACACAAGCATCAATTTTAATCACATTTAAACATTAAGCTTACTGCCAGAATATGCCAGCAAAAGATATTTTTCATAATAGGTTAACTTGACAATGTCATATTAATATTATCATTCGTTTCAGGCGAACCTTGTACGAAAAAACTTGAATTGCCAACGGTTTGAGAACGATTACACAGATAAGAAAACGGGGGTGACTGTGCATCCTTTGTTCGTGTAGACGGGCAGTGTTTTAACATAAACGTACTCAAGTCGTGATGCTATCGCTTTTTTGCGATAGTATCACTTTTGCGGAAAACACTTTATTATGATTGAAATGTGTTTGAAGCAAAAGTTTGCTAGAAAAACTTTTGCCTAAAACATTGTCAAGTTAAGCCAAACTGAAAAAAATTGAAAAAAAGCTTGACAGTTTTAAAATACGATTTATAATGCCAATCTTTGCGATGAGACTGTGACTCACAATACACAGTAATAAATTGTGTTTTTTAAGTCAAAGAAATCCGATTTTTTGGAAAAATCGGATTTCGGGGTGGTCTGGATATTTCCGCTTTTTTGTACTAGAAACTTTTTTTATCAACACATAGAAGACATTTAGGCGATAGCGGGAAAATAATATACCCGATGAGAAACCAAATTTTTTGAAAAAACTTGGTTTATTGTAATTTCGTTAAGGGTATTTTATTTAGCCGCAACCGCCTTATGACAAAAAAACGACGATTCACTCTCAAACCTGACTTCACGTATCAAACGTGAGCCTAAATAGGAGGCATTAAATGAGAAAAGGTGTAAAACTTCAAGCTGCTATATTAGCAGCACTGGCCAGTCCTGCTTACGCGGGCGATATCTGTTTACCCTCTGACGCGAGCATCAAATCCCTGCCATTGGTACTTCAGTGTTTTGAAGCGAAACTGAAGAACCAGCAAAAGCAAATCGCTTTCCTTGTGAAGGAGAATCAATGCCTTAAGCAAAAAAAGGATGCATTGACTGTTTCAAGCGACGGTAACGTCGGCATCGGCACGACGAGTCCGCAGGCAAAATTACATGTAAATGATACGATAATCGTAGGGGGAGGCAGTGAGCTCATTCGAGGAGATGACCCTGGAACGGGTAATAACGGGCTGTTGATCCAATCAGCGCAGACTGTTGAAATCAATATCGATAGCAATGACGCTCCAATGGACATATTTAGAGTGACGAATGGAAGTGCCCGTCAAGAAATATTCAGGGTCCAAGGAGACGGTAACGTCGGTATTGGGACGACGAGTCCAAAGGCAAAGCTTCATACAGATGGCGGCAGAATCAGAGTAAGCGAATCGGATGGTGCCGGGCAGTCAGGGGTCGTCGAACTATCAAATGGCACCAAGACAAACTACATCTTTACGGCAGCAGATGGACATTTATATGCCCGAACCGATTCAGCAACGCATCATGTTTTGCTTCAGGCTGGCTCAGCTTCGGGTAACGTCGGCATCGGCACGACGAGTCCGGGGGCAACGTTGGAAGTTGTTGGAACCGTCAATCTTAACGGTAAAAACTTGAGTGGCTCAGGATTAACGTGTACGGATGTCGAAGGCAGTAAATCGGGTAGGGCTGATGACGCCCCCTCGTATGCTTCCTGTCCTTCTGGCTATACTCTTACGGGATGTACATGCCAAAGCCCATGGAATAGTTGTGACGGTGCGAAACCTGATCGTGCCAATAATAGGTGCATTGCGTATAACAAGTCTGGCGGTGCTGGCGTATTTGCAGAGGCAACCTGCTGCAAAGTACATTGAAGCAGGAAAAAATGCCGGCAAAGTCGGCACGACGAGCCCAAGTCACAAATTGGAAGTGGCTGGACATGTAAAAGCCTAGGTGTTTTACAACTTCTGGCCATCGTTTTCCAAAAAGATGGCCGGAAACTGTGGCGAATGTTTGAAGACGAGAAAGGACTCGACCTAGAGAGCCTTTTGACTGATGGTGAAGGATATCAAAGTCATGGAAGAGAGACTGTCGAGATTAGAAGCTCTTATCAACGTCAGTCAATAACCGCGCACCGAACGACAAAAGCAGTAACAAATAGGGGGCATACCACGTTTTATTCTGTCAATGGAAAACGTGGTATGTCCCCTATTTTTTTCTTTGTACAGGACAAAAAAGTGTTCAAGTCGTGATGCTATCGCTTTTTTTTGCGATAGTATCACTAAAAAAACCAAGCATGTTTTATCGCTACCCTTTTAAGTCTTGGGATATATTGATTTGGAACGAGACACATTATAATTATGTCAACCGCAAAAGTTTCACGGATAGCATCCCATCGAGCGGGATACTATCCGTTATGACTTGTGAAAAAAAAGCGATAGCATCACAAAAATAGCCCCAGGCGAAACCTGGGGAACGTTTAAGAGTTTTGCAAGAAGCTTACATGAAATACATTTTGCCTACTCCATTTTTCCTTTGCCTTTTTCCCCATTGATGTTCTCCATGGCTGTTTGAAAAGCCTTCACATCCTCACATTGAACCGCTGTGGTAAACAATTTTTTCAACTGAGCATCATCACTGAAGTCCAACAAACGTTGTTCTGTTTGTTGATAGAAAGAAAAGGGAGGGTCAAAGCGCAACACAAGGACATCTAACAGATCACGACGACGAGCGATGAGCTCGCCTTCTTCACGCCCGTTTTCACGTCCTTCTTCACGTCCTTCTTTATGTCCTTCTTCACGTCCTTCTTCAAAACCTGCTTCACGCCCCTCTTCACGCAACCGGCGTAAAAACGGCGTATCCAGTAACAAGTCGTCTGTGGCAATCATTCGTTCTATCATCTTTACCAACTCCTCATCATTCATTAAAGCTATCAACGCCGAAAATAATCGACCTCGTGTTTGATCGTCTTTTACCGCTCGTAGCCGATTAACCACCACTGGTATGATTTCTTTGGGGGTGTCAATCTGGGTTTGCTAATTTATGTAGGGTGGGCAACGTCTTTTGGTTGCCCACCAAACGGGCTCTACAAAAAAACGTTACATCAAATTGAGGTCACACTCCTCTGGCCTTCATTCTCCACGAATAGATAGCGCCATGACAGTACAACTTTGCGGGAACATCTGACTTGATGCCGCCCTTTATCTTTGCAGCCGGCATCCTTAAGTACCGAAGCACAAATTTTCAAGCATTTTGTGCCCACCAAGGTCCGTATCGATACCACCGAGAAGGTGGGCAACAAAAAGACGTTGCCCACCCTACAAAAAATTTATAATACCTGAACATAAATGACCACACTGCACACATCAATATCGTAGGCTTCCGCCAAACGGCTCATGTAATCCAACACACGCCAACGCATCGGACGGCGAATACGACGACCTTGAAAATCAATATGTAACGTGATAGGTGGCCCCTTTTTTAACGTAACATCAAACACCTCATCGGCACGGATTTCTTCTTCGCTTGGTAATAAGGCGGTATTGCTAGGACGCACCGTCAGTACGTTATCTCCAAGCAACCAAGTCGCAAAATCGGTGATGAAATCACTGGATAATCTTTTGAGTGGGTTATCGGTTTTAGCCATAATTGGTTTTTTTGTTCTTGGAGCCTTTTGCAAAACCCCAGGTTGATACCTTTTCAGGCAAAAGTTTTTCTAGAAAAACTTTAGCCTCGAATTGAAATTCAACCCCTACGGGGTTGCCCAGTCTTATGACAAAAAAGTGTTCAAGTCGTGATGCTATCGCTTTTTTGGCGATAGTATCACTAAAAAAACCACCCGGTTTTATCGCTATCCTTTTAAGTCTTGGAATATATTGATTTGGAACGAGACACATTATAATTATGTGAGCCGCAAAAGTGATACTATCGCAAAAGCGATCGCATCACAAAATTAAATTTTGACTTATGTATAACGATGAGGGCGAAGCCTGGGGAACGTTTAAGAATTTTGCAAGAGGCTCTTTGGTATGGGATGGGCTGCTATTCGTTTAGGACCAAAATTCGTTGTACTCATTTTTGCTTGAAGTTTTCACCAAATTCAAGTAGCCTAAATAATCCCATTGAAACGTTCCTCTTTTAACTATGGAAGCCATCTTGTTCACTGGCATACAAGCCACTGGAAAATCGACCTTTTATAAACGCTATTTTGCCGACACCCATATACGGATAAATCTCGACATGCTGAAAACGAGGCATCGAGAAGATATCCTCCTAACAGCGTGTATTAAAGCTAAACAACGTTTTGTCGTCGATAATACCAATCCCACCGTGGAAACCCGACAAAAATATATCGCGTTGGCACAAGAAGCAGACGAATTTAAAATCATTGGCTACTACTTTCAATCGAAACTCAATGATGCGATAAAACGAAATAATACGCGCGCAGGCAAAGCCTGTATACCAGAAAAAGGTATCAGAGCCGCTTATGCCAAATTAGAAATCCCCAGTTTATCCGAAGGATTTGATACCCTTTATTATGTCACCATCAACAGTGATAACACGTTTACCATTAAGGAATGGGCTAAATGAAATTCGATGACTTTGATGCCAAAATGCGAGTGTTTGAAACCGCGGTTGATTATTGTGTCTTACCCGGCTTATATATCGTTGCGCGACTGGATGGCAGGCATTTTACGCGGTTGACTAAAGAAACACATAAGTTTGACGTGCCTTTTGATAGCCAATTTCGTGACTATATGATTGAAACCGTGACACATTTAATGAATTGTGGTTTCAGAGTTCACTACGGTTATACGCAAAGTGATGAAATTTCGCTGTTATTTCATTTCAATGAAGATACCTTCAATCGCAAATTGAGGAAATATAACTCAGTGCTTGCCGCTGAAGCCAGCGCAAAATTCTCATTACTGCTGGGGGAAACAGGCTGCTTTGATTGTCGAATATCGCAACTCCCTACCTTCGACTTAGTCTGTGATTATTTTCGCTGGCGACAAGAAGATGCTCACAGAAATGCGCTCAATTCGCACTGTTATTGGATATTGAGGAAGGATGGCAAATCGGCAAAAAACGCTACCGCCCATTTATTCGGGATGTCTGTCGCCGATAAAAACGAACTCTTATTCCAATATGGCATTAATTTCAATGAGTTACCTAATTGGCAAAAACGAGGCGTTGGCTTATATTGGGAAACTTACGAAAAACCAGCGATGAATCCAAAGCTAGGCGCTTTTGTGACAGCGACTCGGAAACGTATTAAATATGAATTGGACTTGCCCATGAAAGACGAGTATTTTCGTTTTTTATTAAGTATTTCTCCCGGGTAAAAACCTTCAAGGTTTGGCAAACCTTGAAGGTTTGGCACAATTAAGTATTTCTCCCTAGTAAAAACCTTGAAGGTTTCGCACAAAATTTTTCTGAGTATAATAGGTAATGGGTTTATCCTTTCTGTTCCTAAAAATCTACTCAAAACTATTCATAGGTAATTCGCGAACTAAAGATAATCCGGATGGATTGCAACTAGAGTCCAGGTTGAGCAGTCCCAACCGTTGGTACGCAATCCGACAAAGTCGTTTTGTACAACTAACCCCTGTCAATTTTTGAAGGAAGTCCCATTGGGTC
>QNER01000018.1 GCA_003646175.1 Candidatus Parabeggiatoa sp. nov. 1 | reverse complement strand
TTAAAACCAGTTCTCTCATGTGCCAGTCACCTCATTCAGTGATTGACGGAGTGTGGTGATAATCTCTTGGGTAGATTGTGGCTTCAACTTGCCAGCATGGAAATCAGCAATCGCTTCACGAGCTTCTGTCGCCATTTCACTACGACGATTTTCAATGTCTCGATGCTGGACAATATTGATTAGCATTTCCCGCTGTTCAAGCGACAGTTGCATGACAGTATCTAGTGCTTTATCAAGAGTCATCATGTTTCTCCATTTTCAGGAATTTGAATAAAGGTATTGAATAATCTCTCGATACTTCATTCATTGTTTGAATCAGAATTGACAGAATTTGAGAATTGCCGGAATCAAAACCATTTATTCATTTTCGTTCCTGCCATAATAATGGAGAGTACAGCAAAAGAGTACAGCGAAAGAGTACAGCGAATTGCCGAAATCAACGAATTATTTAATTCGTTCCTGTCAACCGATTCGTAAAGGGCACATAACCATTCGTTTTTTTCGTAAATTCGCTGTACTCCACTATGCTATACTCCCACTATAAATAGTCTGAATCAAAATTAACAGAATTTAACAATTGCCAGAATAAAACCGTTTAACCTTATTCTATTCATTAAAGAAAATTAATTCCCGATATAACTACAAGGATTGCTTATAAGAAAGGATAAGAGCCAGAGCCTGATTTTCTCATTCGCACCATTTAATTAAAATGCCAAAACGGATAATCATATAAAAATTAACGCGACAATCCTTTATTATAATCAATCCTTGTAGTTATGAATCCTAAAATCCTGAAAATCCTGATTCAGACAACTACCGATTCGCCAGGTTAACCCTTTTTCCCTCTTTACCTTTCAAATAAATGGAAAAGGTAAAAGGTTACGGCATCCTGACAAGCCGCATTCCGTAGCCCATATAAGCATCAGTCCGCTGTCTGCGATAACGGACCGCAGACCGCGGCATCCAGCTAGCATCTTTCACTAGTGGTCCCCCAAAATTTAAAGGGCGGATCCAACTGCCACCGCGAGCAACAAAAGTACTACTATCAGTGGAATATTTTTTGTCTAAACAGACTAACTCCTTACCGTTATAGCGACTTTCATACTCGGAACAAGTATACTCCCAAACATTTCCAGCCGTATCATGCAAACCAAAGGGGTTAGCCGGAAAAGAACCAACAAGTGAAGACAAGTCTGACTCAAGCATCCAGTGACCATAGTTAGCATATTCGTGAGAAGCATCATTGCCCCACCAATACCTCGTTTCCGTCCCAGCCCGAGCGGCGTATTCCCACTCGGCTTCTGTCGGTAAACGATAGGTATGGCCTGTTTGTGTACTCAACCACGCCGCGTAAGCAGTTGCATCATCCCAAGAAACTTGCTCCACTGGGTAATTGCCGACTCCCCAAGCTTTTTCTCTACCAGTGGCCTCCGCAAATTTAGCATATTCCGCAAAAGTCACTTCGTACTTGCCCATTGCGAAGCGACTCACGGAAACTTCATGAACGGGCTGTTCATCACTACCACCGTCCCCCTGAAGATCACCCATGCGGAACGTGCGCGCCGGGATCCATACCATCTCAGGGCCTAGGCTGCCGTCTGTTAGGGTATCGCGGAAGACTTCGCCGGGTGTTGTTGGCGATTGAGTTTGCGTTTTCACCAATACGACATGCCCCAAATGACTCGTCCCAGCACAATTATAAGCTTGCACCGCCACATAAAGCTGGGTACCACTGTCTAAATCCGCTTCGATAACGGTTTGATTACCCACATCACCAAAAGCAATCTGACTCAGATTCCCTTCGTTAAAGGATTCTGGGGCATAATACAATTTATAACCCTCAGCGGTTGGTGCCGGAGTCCAAGACGCTTTGACATGATTACCTTGCACAGTGACATCTATCGCTGGCGTGCTGGGCAATTCAAATTCACAAGGCGGCTTGACAGCCAACAATGCCTGTTCCCCAATCCAAGTTCCGTCAGCGTTACGACAGGCGACTAAGTCACGAATCGTCTCCTTAGAACCCTCTTCGGTTAAGTAAATATCAAAGTCATATTTTCGGCAAGTTTCACCGTGACTTGACTGATAATGATCACTGGTGAGTCTGTATTCAAAAACCCGCCCTCGTTCTGGACTATGCCAAGTCCAATTGGTTCCAGTTGCCAACGTTTCCATTTTTCGGGACTCCACCACATCCGCCTCTTTTTTGAACGTAATGTGACTCCAATTATGTCTCTTAAAATCATCAAACAAATAATAATTCAGCGGAATCGTAACAGCATCAATACCTTCCGCGATTTTTTGAAGCCATTTTAATTTGGCACCAACCAGAGTAATACCCCCTACAGCCGCCTCAACAACCTGAATCCCAAATTCCAGTTCCAGTTCTGAGATAATGGTTTGTTGAACGTTTTCAACTGCCTGTTCAGAGATAAACAAATCCTTACCTATTACCAATATGGCGAGACTCACCTGAAGCATTCCTTCAATAACGGCATCACTGACCTTATTTTCCTTGAGCAAACCCCGAATGTTCGCGACAATGGCCTGATTTTCAAAAACGTATTTCAACACTTTCACTCTCAAATCTTTCTTGGCGGTTTTTAATTTATCACTTGGCACCAAAGACAACAGAATTTTGGCCGCATCCACAATCAGCGAAACTTCACCGCCAATGTAATAGTCCGCCGAATAAGCGTACTGAGAAAGTGCCACCGTGGTACTGTTGGCTTGCAGTTCATCCAACTTATCCAGATCTAACCGAAAAACGGCACCGGTTTGGGCAACGACATTTCCCACCGTTCCCCAGTTTTTAAGCTTTGCCAATTCACTAAAGTCGCCAGTGATAAAAGCCTTAGTTTGGGAAATGGCGTTAAACCACTCATCGGGTTTGGTGAATTTTTCAGCAAACCAAGCTGTGGTGGTGCCATCAATAAAATCAATGGCCAGTATCTCCTTGTAATCCTGACCATATTGAACAAGGATACCCGTGTACATCGTTGGGTTTGTAATAGTCAGTGTGTTACCGTTTTTGGCGTAAATCGCACCGGCAACCAACCTGATTTTGCCCTCCGCCCAAACGGATTGGAAAGGGATCAACATAATCCCTAAAGCCATAAACAAGCATAGCAATTTTTTCATTGCACAAATCTCCTGTCAGTAAAATTGATGAAAGTTATTGGTGAATATGACGGCCGGCTCAGACTGAGCGGGCATTATCCATCGCACCAAAAAATGTCAAGTGCGATGAAAAATTTTGAACAGGATTAAACGGATTAATAGATTAACAGGATTTTAAACACAGAGCATCTTTCAATAGAACTGTCCAATGAAGGCTTTTATGAGCCTAACTGATTGTTTTTATTTGGTAACATTTTATTAACAGACAAGTCTATTCATGCTTGGCAATGAAAATATGAAACGAGAAGTGCTGTTTAATAAATCCTGTCAATCCTTAAATCCGTGTAATCTTGTTCAAAATTTTGTGATTGGCGAAGGTATTAAATACGCCACAAGTAATAAATCCGTCAAATCCGTCAATCCGTTGTACTTCCAGTATAGAAATAAGTTAAGCCAATATTAGAGAGTAATACATCACACCCTCAGTTAATAATAACTCTAGCATCTTTTACCGATGACAAGTTCACATCTATAGACGTTCAGAAAAATATTTGCAAAACCTTCAAGGTTTCCCGCTTGAAGGTTTCTAACTGTCACAAGTAGAAGTTAACGGATACTATCCCTAAGAAGGGATAGCATCCGTGAAGTGAAGTTATTCTGAAAAACTATAGCAAAATTTGCGCGCAAAAACTTTATCATTAAAAATTGTGCCAGTGCCCTGCGCCTGAGCTCATAAGCTTTCTGGACATGCACATAACGAGATTGACTATTATTACCCGTGAGTCACGCGCACATTGTGCAACGCACATGTCAACAAAAAAAATATTGCCATTGTCATCAGCGTTGCGTTTTAGGAGTCCAAACGACGCAAAAGTCGTTTTTAGTTTGGCTCACTTGTCCAAACTAAAGTTTGGACTCCATCGCGGCGGAGATTAACTTTATTGTGAGCCACGCGCACATTGTGCAACGCACATTTTTGGGGAACAAACCTCCCACAACCCCGAAGGGGTTGAATGTGAATAGCCTTAAGGCAACCTGGGGTTTGTGAAATTATTTATCTGAACACCTATATCTGTGAAACTATTTTTTTTGACCATGCATGTTCATTAAATAACCAATTATCCATTATCCTCAACTTCAAAAGGAATTTAATTTGTGGTAGCATAATCGCCAGTGACAAGATGATGATAGGCTATGACTTTTCAGTTATCAAAAAATCCGTCAACCCGTTGTACTGGTCATCAAAAAATCCGTCAAATCCGTCAACCCGTTGTACTGGTTATCTTTTTTACCACTATTTTCGCAATAGGTTCAATATAGATTATGAGCAATGATACACCCCAAAAAACTGGCATTTGGGCAAAAATGTTGAAAATGTTAGGTGGCATTATTCTGTTGGGCAGCCTAATAATAGGCGGGATAGGTTTAGTCAGTGACTTTAGTGAAGTCATTGACTTTTCCTGTCGATTTCACGACTGGGATTGGTGTGAAGAGGACGTTCCCCCTGAGACAACTGCCGAACTCGCGATCCGTTTGTTAGCAGATGACAATCAGGCGGGTTTGCAAATAGAAATATTACCCAGTCCCTCCTTTCGTGTCGGCGACATTATGCGCTTGCGCTTTAGTAGCAATCACGACGGCTATTTGTTAGTGTTTGACATCAACCGTGAAGGGGCCTTGACCACCTTATTTCCCAATCAATTCAGTGAGCAACAAAAACAAGGCTATCTGAAAGTGGGCCAAAGCCTTACTATTCCTGATGTTGATTACGGCTTTGATTTTCTTGCCACAAAACCCATTGGGACCGGGACATTGATAGCCGTGTTGATAGAAGATGAATTAACGATAATACGTGATGCGTTACCGGTGCCGTTTAAAGAAATCAAAACGCAGATGGCAAAAGTCGTAGTGCAACAATTACATCAACAACTTGGGCAAAGTGTGCAAGATGAAAATGGTATTGATCGCCCGGTGCGTTGGTCAGGTACTATGGCAGAATACCAAATTACCCACTAAACTGGTTTTGATTGTAACATTGTGGCTTTAAGGCCTTTTTATTGGAAATTTGGGAATTGGGTTCGCGTTTATCCGTTTTTTAGGCCCAAAAAATAAACGCGATTTGGGAATTGGTAGTGATGCTTAAAGCTCGATGGTCAAGTTTTTAGTCTGACAAATAATAACTTCAATGCGATTGTATATAAAAATAAAAGCGTTAACTACAAGGATTATATATCGATGCGGATTGGATCGTGAGTTGTCCGGTTTAAATCCACATCGATTATGTTGTTGAACTTGCCTAAACAGACACTTGTCGTTATAGGTTTTTTAAATCCTTTTTTATATACAATCCTTGTAGTTTGATTTTAGAAAAAACGTGATCATCGAGTAAAAACAATTTAGTTAACAAATCATCTCCCATTATTAATGAACCATTCCCAAAGCCATCCCAAAATCCGTTATAATTAAAATATCCTACTCAAACACAAATGAGGTGAATATGCCAATACTTAAAAATACTTTTCGTCCGCATCGGCAGGTAGGCATGAGTGTCCTCCTGTTTATCACATTACTGGGTGGTTTGCCGAGAGTCAGTTTAGCCGCTTGTGCATTCTATCAATCATCGGTTGATCAGGCTATGCAAGCCAAGGATTTAGAAACCTTGGAAGAATTGTTAGTCACCCTCAATATGCAGCCCGATTGTAGTGTCGCGTATTTGGCGTGGTTCAAACGTCGCATGGCACAAATTGCAGCCACCCGGGCCGACAGTTTGGTACAACAAGGTGAATTGGTTGTTGCAGAAACATGGCTAAAACGTGCGCCCACGATAATCTGGGTAACACAAGTGGTACATGGAGACATTGCCGCACGTCGCCGGCAATGGCAAACCGCCTCCCGCTTTTATAATCAAGCCCTTGATTTAATTGCTGATACAGAAGTGACACCTCAAGCGCCCGCACCAGCGGTGATTCAAAAAGTGTATCAGTTAGCCTCCGAAGCCCAAGTCTTAGCAGATAACTTGGAAGTGACTGTCAGCCGTTCCGGGGAAGCCAGTGGTATGATGCGTAGCAGTATGCGTGGTTTTATACCGGTCATACGCATTGTCCCGATCCGTTTTAAATACGGCAAAATGGCGCTGAGTAGACAAGGCAAAAAATCCGCACGGCAACTCGCCCGCTATCTCAAACGTAGAAACTGGGCTTCTGTGACTCTGATTGGTCATACTGACTCTAAAGGTAGCCATACCGTTAATGACAGAATCTCAAAAAGACGCGCCTTAGCCGTGAAAAAGCAATTGCGAAAATTGGGGGTTAGCTTCAAAATTCGCGTGACTGGTCAAGGTAAAAGAAAACCGCTAAAATTGGCTAATCATGCCATCTATACACAAACGGAGATTGATGCGCTCAATCGGCGAGTCGAATTTGTGGCTAAATAGTGTCTGAACGAAAAATCCTGGCCTCAATGTCAGATCGATGTTCTGATAAATAAGTACCTTCGCTAAGAATTTTAAGGTATTTTGATCAAATCATGTAGGGTGGGCAACGGTTTTTGGTTGCCCACCCTACGTTTTGACTTATGTATAATGAGGGTGCAACCTGGGGGATAAATTTTGGTATATTATTATTTGGGAGTTACCTAACGGCCGTTAGTCATTCTTTATTCGTGAATAGCTTTGTGTTCAACATCAAAAAAAAATATAACGGCCGTCCATAATTCGTTATTCGTGAATTGTGTTGCGTTCAACACTTAAATACTCGGTCCATTCACTAATGGCACGCACGATAGAAATTTTGGTTGTGCAAGAACAGCCAGGTAGTTACACTGGGGTTTAATAATACGCACCTTCGGTGCCAAGTTTTAAAGCCCCTTCGGTGCGAGTTATTAAAGCCAGTGTAACTACCTGGAACTATCTGGGGTTTAATAATACGCACCTTCAATACCAAGTTTTAAAGCCCCTTCGGTGCGAGTTATTAAAGCCAGTGTAACTACCTGGAACTCTATGAGGATTAAATGTCTACTAATAATAACAATACTAATCTCAAACCCCAATCAAGGAAATACTTTGAGAGATCAAAGTACATCAACACGCTTTGCAGTGGGGTGATTATTTGTTGTCTGCTGGCGGGCTGTAGTAGTCAGCCCCTTGTGAGGGAAGAACCAACACTGATGCCGCCAATGGATACCCAAACCGTCGTTCAATCCGTCCAAGTGCAGGCCTTTTCTTCTGATAAGAACGGATATGGCGCGCGACTGGCAGAGTTGGTGAAAAATGGCATTAGCAGAGAGGGCCATATCAAAGTGCTCAATCAAGATGGGCAATCCCTGTTAACGGGCACTTTAACGCTGGGTAAAATTGACTCAAAGGCTTACCAGAGATCTCGTGAAGTAACAGAGAAAAAAGATGGCCAAAAATACACAAAAACGGTGTACACCTATTATTATCGCAAACAACTGACCGCAACCGCCACTTACTCTCTTAACCAAAGGCACCAAGTCATTGCGGGAAATAACTTTGCCACTGACTACAAGCAAGAATGGAGTGCTGAAACGGCCGCAGAAGCGAGAGCAATATCAGCCACTGATGAAGAGATCATCTCGATTTGTTTGGACAATTTGGCCGAAGACATTATTTATGCGGTGTCCCCCCATCAGCAAAACTTAACATTTGAGCTGCAAAAAGGGAACAGCTTAAAATGGGACGTTTGGAATCTACCCCATAAAGGCCTGAAATTAGGGGTTGACTATTATGAAAAAGGCCTCTACTCTCAAGCTAGAGACTACTGGAATCAGGTGCTTGAACAAGCCACTGATACAACCAATCAAGCCGCTGCCCGTTACAACCTGGGTGTATACGAGGTGCATGAAGGCCATTATAAAAAGGCCTTTGATCACTTCCGAGAAGCTGATAGAGTGATGCCTCATAACACGCTTTATATGCAAGCACTAAAGAAAGTGGAAAGAGCAGCGCGAGGCAATAGTGATTTAAGACAAATGAGGGTTCAGTAAATATATGTACAGGACAAATTGAAAAGTCTTTCGTGATGCTATCGCTTTTTTTGCGATAGTATCACTTTAAAAACCCTCTTTGTGACTGATTATTCGTTATTAACGAATACCTTCAACCCGGTTTTTTGAAAAACTGGTTTTTTTGCGTCACCAATAGTTTTATTGGGGAGTGTGATCTTCATTTGATGTCTCTCACATAAAATCAAGAACACACTCGTTTTATTCACAATCACATTCGGCACCCTTCATTTATCCTGACAAGGGCTTGCGCGGGGGATTGCCCCTACCATAGAAAATGGGCATGTAGGGGCAATCCTTTCGAGGCAAAAGTTTTTGCGCGCAAAAACTTTTGCCTCGAATATGGTTGCCCCCAACATTTTTGAAGGGCACCTTACATTCAGTACCATTTTAAGGAGAACTACAATGAATTGGCGACTAATATGGCTGAGTAGTTGGATATTGCTTAGTGTGGGTTGCACTCACAAACCAACGCATCCAACCGCAAAGCTTGAGATTCCCGAAAAACCGGTTTCCATTCAGAGTCAACCGACTTTACCGGTCTCGCCCCGGTGGAAGGATGGCGAGACTTCGTTGCCATCCGATCCCACACCACCTCCGGTCAAAATGCCAGAAACCGTTTTTAATGCCCGCCGTGCTTTAGTGATTGGCAATGGTGATTACCGTCATGAATCAAGGCTACGCAATCCGGTCAATGACGCAAACGATGTGGCTCGTCAACTCAAAGCATTAGGTTTTGAGGTCATTCTTGAGAAAGATGCTGACAGACGCACGATGACTGATGCCATTACTGATTTTGGCAAACGCTTGGGTCAAGGAGATGTGGGTTTGTTCTACTACTCCGGGCATGGGGTACAAGCTAAAGGGCACAATTATTTAATTCCGGTGAGTGCGAACATTCGCTCTGATGCCGATTTGGAACATGAGGCTGTGGATGCGAAAAGAGTATTGAACCACATGGATTCTGCGAAAAATGCTTTAAATATCGTGATACTGGACGCTTGTCGGAGCAATCCCTACAAAGGCCTTTACAAAGGGAGCGGTGAAAAAGGCCTCGCCCGGATTCGCGGTATTCGAGGTACCGTGATCGCCTACGCGACCCAACCTGACAATGTTGCATTAGATGGTGCCGGACGCAACAGCCCCTACACCAAAAACCTGTTGCATTTTATGAACCAACCAGGCATGAAGATTTTAGAAATGTTCAACAAAGTAGGCCTGTCAGTGAGAACGGATACGGGTGAAAAACAGGATCCTTGGATTTCGTTATCTGCGATTCCCGAATTCTGTTTTGCCGGTTGCTGAGCCTGAATGTACACAGAGTGCACCATATTGGAGTCCAAACTTTAGTTTGGGAAGTTTTCCAAGATAAATCTTGGACTCCTGTACCCGTCAATAGAATCTTGACAGGGTACTAGGGGAAAAAGGGAGTTGCCTAAGCACTTCTTAATCAATCCTGTCAATCCTTTAATCCGTTTAATCATGTTCAAAATTTTTTGATTAGCGAAGGTATTAAGTACTGAAGCACAAATAAACAGGTATTTTGACTAAGAAGGGCTTGCGCGGGGGATTGCCCCTACGCGGTGCTATGTAGGGGCAATCCTTTATGGTTGCCCCCTGTTAAAATACCTGAAAATTTATGGTTCAGTACTTATAAGTGAGACGAATGATGCAGACATATAACAAGCGATTTTCTACATTAACGCCAGCATTCTATGTACTTTGTCTATTGAGTGTTGGCTTGATGATCCAAGGTTGTATACAAAACGTTACCATGCGTGGTACTACCCCCACGAAGCTCGCACCTCCTCCCCCCGATTTTGACAAACCGTCGGGGTTAGAAACAGAACAAACCCAAGTGACTTCCTCGCTACCATCCGTTCAACCTCATAATAGTGGTTCTACCAGCCAACACGCTTTAGTCGTTGGTATCAACCAATACCAATATGCCGACGGACAATATCTGAAAAACCTAGGTGGGGCAGTCAATGATGCTGAATTGTTAAGTGAGGTTTTGCGCCGCACACAAGTGCAACTGCCAGATGAGCGAATATTATTGGATGCACAAGCCACTCGAGCCAATGTCATTCGCGCTTGGCGAAATATGGTCAAACAAGCCAACCCTGGCGATACTCTGATTTTGACCTTTTCGGGACACGGCGGCCAGCAATCGGACGCTGCCCCTTTGGATGAAAGGGACAACAGAGATGAAACCCTGATGTTCCATGACTTTAATCCCTATAAACCCAATCAAGGACGTATCACCGACGATGAACTCTATGGGATATTTGAACAAGCGCGTGATTACAAGATTTTGTTTCTAGTGGATGCGTGTCACTCTAGTGGCATGGTACGTGCGACAGCGCAAACTTCAGGGCGGTTTCGTACCGGTGGATTCTGGGAGATTCAACCAGAAGAACCACCACCGTTTCAGGTATTGCCCACTCAAAGTGATGAAGATAAAAGCCTTGCCCATGTGACGCTGATTACTGCTGTGGACAGTGACATCCTACAGGTACCAGAAACGCAATTAAACAACAAATGGCATGGTGCTTTAAGTTGGTTTTTTGCCCAAGCTTTGAGCGGCGAAGCGGATGGCAATAAAAACGGGCATTTAGAACGTAACGAACTTGATCGTTTTTTACGAGAAAAAATTCGCAAAAAAATGAACCATCTCCAAACGCCCAAGCTGTTACCGCGTGCTGACAAGCGATCGGTGATTAAATTACCGTCTGGCTCCGTCTTTGAACCGCCATCGGTGCAGACCAATATTTCTGACATTGCCATTGTTGTCGAAAATGGACGTGTGCCCAGCGGCTTAAAGCATATTCAGGTGACTCACACATCCCAAGCGGTTTTGCATTTTGTGATCAGAAAAGGACAAATTGAAGTGCTCAACAACACCGGTGACAAAATAACCACGTTGCGTAACGCCGCACTTCACCTTTGGCAACCCGTGATAGACAAAGCGCGTTTATTAAACGCGTTAGACACGCAGTTTGATATGCGCCGCAAACCGATTCGCATCACTTTGCGCGAAGGGGATAAATTACATAAAAAAGGAGAAGTGTTACATTTTAGCGTTGCGCCTGGCGACACCAAAGAAGGCTTAAATGCGCTTACTTTGTTTAATCTGGCGGGAGATGGCGAATTACAGTTTTTGTATCCGTTGATCGAGTACAAAGAACCAACGGTTGTCAAACAATTTCCCCACAATCTACCCCCAACAAAAGTGACAGCCCCATTTGGGGGGGACAATTTAGTGGCGGTATTATGCGAAAAACCGGCGACAGGCTTACATACTTTACTGGCTGAAAATCAGCCCGCTATTCCCAAACCTGGGCAAATTCTTAGCCAGTTACGCAAAGATAATAATCGCTGTCAAGTGGGACAATATGCTTTTTTTAGTGGCGAATAGTGAGAAATCCCCCCTTGCTCCCCAAAGCTCAAAGGGGAGAACTAAAAGGGCTAGTCCAGTACATGTAGTGATTTGACGGATACTATCCCTAAGAAGGGATAGCATCCGTTTGGACTTCATCACTACTTCTACAGGATTACCCGAATAGGAAGACAAAAATGGTTGGAAATTAAAACTAAATACTTGATATTTCAATAGTTTAGCCTAGGTAGCTATCGCTGTGCGTATCACCAAACCACGGTTTCATGATGAATACGCTGTCAATTAATCCTCTCGACTACCCTTCTAATCTGCGACACTTTTTTATTTGAGCTTTAACTTTAGGGAGTCCCAAAAAATTATCCATCCCAAATGCCAATTAACAATGGTGGGCAACAAAAACCCGTTGCCGGCCCCCTACAAAAAAGATTGGAAGAATTTTTGAATTCTCATTCCGTCGGAATGATTTTTCTGAAAAACAATAGTTCTCATTCACTCGCTAGGATGAAAAACGAATCGTGCGTAAAAATAGGCAATCATCTCGCCAATAACTTTTCGCACACCATCGCTAAATTTCCACCACCGTTGTGGCTCATACTCTTCACTTTCAACCGCGATAACACCCACAGTGACGGTATCCCCCAAAGCCCTTTCATACAGAAGCCAACTTCTACGCGCATGAGTACCAACTGAGCAAATATCAAGAGATTTGATAGACAAGTGAGACTTCAATAACCACTTTTTCAACGCGACGGCCGAAGCATAAGTCCTATCTCTGTTGACTTGTTTCGCCGGGACTGACACAACGAGATTTTCGCTCAAGCCTAATTTTATCAAGGTAGCAGCCGCGAGTTCGGCATAAGTTTTATATTCCGATAGATAAACCCCTTTTTCTAAAGGGCCACCCGTCGTAATTAACAGCTGATAATTATTTGCGTTAAATTCGACAATCGCTTGTTCAAGCACATAATCTGGTACCCATCCTTCAACAACTAATAGATCACCATTAACCGGACGATTCATTGCTAAAAAAGGATGTACATAAATAACGGTCAATATGACCAGGGCTGCGATGATGATAAAGATGATAAACCAGCTACGGATCGTCAGAACCCAACATTGTTTTTGTTTAATAAAGCCAAAATATGCCATTTTAAAAACCCAGTGATTATTCGTTCCAAGCAAACCTTGCACGAAATGTTTTTTTTGGAAAAACATCCGATGTTTGCCAAACATCGGATGTTTTTAAGACGTGCTTTGCTATAACTCATACGCCAGATGGAATTGACGCGCCCAATTGGCGAGTGGCATTTCTTGTCAAGCAGCCGCTCATAATAGCGTTGTGGCTTACAGCTCGTTACAGATTTGTATGATCGCAATGCGTTATGCAATAAATAGGGGATAGCCTGAGAATTTTACGGATGCTATCCCTTCTTAGGGATAGTATCCGTTTTAGAAAAAATGTGCATAGCAATTTGTCCATTATCTCAAACAACGAGGCTGCCGCTCAAATGCGCTGATTGGGTGCATGGGTTCCTGCCATTAATAGATAGGATATCAAAACGACGCGCCGAACGGTTTGTTCGGCTAATCACGCAATTAATGTTTCGTTTAGGTAATTGATTAATTGCAATAACCGATTACCCATTATCCCTGAGTACAACTTCTTTCCTGGATAGGGCGGATTTTTTCTAAGTTGACTATAGCATTTCCCGATTGCGTAAAATACAATTTTAGTTCCAGGTAGTTACACTGGCTATATTAATTTCGCACCAAAGGGGCTTTAAAGCCTTTAAAAAATTTTACCTATTTTGGTATTTCATGCAATCTGGAAACGCTATAAGCGGCTCAACATCAATAGAAAAGCCGTGAAAAACATCTTTGTGGAAATTTGGTGTCAACTTTGGACAAACATCCGAGGTTTGCCAAACATCGGATGTTTTTAATACATTTGCCCACTTTATCCGAATATTTTTCTAAAACAACTATTTACAGACTTGCATGATTCATGCGTTCAGCAACAAGTGGGGACAGATAGCCTGAGAATTTTTTTATTGGTTGACATTGACGGATGCTATACCTCGATGGGATAGTATCCGTTTTAACGCGATGCATTTTATAGCGCATAAAAGTGTGCATAGCAATTTGGGCAGCCGTAAGTATTATCTAAAAAATAGTTAACCATTTATTCTTGGCAATAGGTAATAGGTAATAGTTACCCTGAAGGGGTAAAATGTGAATAGCCACAGGTGGAACCGGTGGTAAAGTGGGTTAGATAATAAATTTGAATGAAATTTTTTTGACATTCAACACCTTCGGTGTTGTGGCGATGGGTTTAACTTTTTCCCTAGGTTTTACCAGCGGCTCTTAACATTTTACTAACTGAAGGGTAATACCATTTTTTGGATTACATGTTAAAACGGATACTATCCCATCGAGGTATAGCATCCGATCCGTAAAAAAAATGGGTTTCAATTCAAAATTGGTATAAAGCGGGAAAATAGAAATGCACCCCCTATACAACCGGGATTAATTATAAACCAAGTTATTTGTTATCTTTGCGCGATGCGAAACGTAGACGACGCACCCCCATTTATCAAAGGGCTGGGGTTTTTGCTTGTTATTTAAAAATAAATAACTTATAAAAAGTTGTAGCCTAAGAGTTTATCTGTGGCTTTAGTCAAATCTTGGTAGTTTTTCCTGAGTTATTTTTCACTGACAGCACAAACCTTACGAGAGGGCAAAACCGTAAAGCGTTTCCAAAACGCTTTACGGTTTCTAACTGAAATTTATTATTCTTACAAACTATATGCTGTTAATGGCAGAATTTCAAAATAACGCGCGATGAAAAACTTCTTTAAATTCATTTTCCACTGCGCCACTCTGTTTTCCAGAAAAATACTTTAAGCCTAGGTAGTCCTGTAGAAGTAGTGATGATGTCCAAACGGATGCTATACCTCGATGGGATAACATCCGTAAAATCACTAAACCTCTGAGGTTTTTGGCAACAATAGCAATAGACGTGCCATATTAGAAAACTCTAATCTGCTAAAGTAGCTTATTGCCTTAGAGTTGCTCACTTTTGCCCATTCACCACTTGAAAAAGCAACCCATTTTTTGTTCCCCATTAATAATATAAATCCATTTTTAACATAGACAATAACCAGCAACTAACTGTTTTTAGGAAGGATTAATAGTAAAAACGGCTAAAGAGTGACAGCATATCAATGCGTTTATATGCTAATCCATTGTACTCCGTTTTAGTTTGGCAAAGAGTCCAAACGTAAGGAACGCAAGAAGTCCAAAATAATTTAGTAAGTGTTTATTTATCATGAGTATAAGTTTTGCTTTAAGACTCAAGACTTATGTTAACCGCCATTATTTAGATATGCTTTGCCAGATAATTCCAAGCAAATCAACTGATGATGAGGACTATAATATGAATCCACTTTTTGAACGTATTTCTATTAACCCGGCTGTCTGTTTTGGCAAACCATGCATTAGAAGTACACGTATATGGGTTGCACTCATCCTTGACTTTTTAGCTAATGGCATGAGTGTCAATGAGATTCTTGAAGAATATCCCCAATTAGAAATAAAAGATATTTTAGCAGCCCTCGCTTACGGTGCTGAAATGTCACGAGAACGTTTTATTGAAATTCCACTGACTGAAAAACTAGCCGCATGAAATTTAAACTTGATGAAAACTTCGGCACGAGAACCCAACAAATTTTTAAACAAAGGGGGCATAATGTCCATACTGTTCTTGATTAAAATCTCAAAAGCACACCAGACATCAACTTATATGAAATTTGTTGTCGTGAACAACGTTGCTTGGTGACACTTGATTTAGATTTTACTGGTGTCGTGCGTTTTCCACCAAAAAATGGCAGCGGTATTGCTGTCATACGTCAACCACATAATTTCAGTCTCCCCCTATTGGAAATGCTTATTAATCAATTTTTGGATACGCTGGAAACAATGTCCATTGACGGAAATTTATGGATTATAGAACTGGGGCGGATTCGTATACATTTATCTGAATAACGATTGTTTTTAAGCCAGAAGACGTTAGTTTGGCAAGGAGTCCAAACTTTAGTTTGGCAAATCTGGAGTACAACGGAGTTGCTGCAAAAACGGATAACTCAAATTCACTTGAACAAGTTATCATTTCGGCCGATTTTGAACGGTTTAAAGCAGCTATCGTCATGGTGCATATAAAAATATTATAATAATATATGACGACTATCCGTTTATTTCGAGTATCCGTTGTACTTGCTAATCTATTGCACTCAGTTTTAGTTTGGCAAATCTGGAGTACAACGGAGTTGCTGCAAAAACGGATAAATCTAATAATAATGTATGACTACTATCCGTTTATTTCGAGTATCCGTTGTACTTAACTGTCCGTGGATTGGGAATGCGCCGGTGGGCTAGATGAGCGAGCAAAATTTATGACAATGATAAGCAACTGATTGAAGGCCTACGCATAGAACATCCTTATGTAACCCATAACAATAACCAGCAACTCACTGAATACCAAGGATATTGAGTACAACGGAGTTGCTGCAAAAACGGATAAACCCAACAATAATGCGTGACGACTATCCGTTTATTTCGAGTATCCGTTGTACTTAACTGTCCGTAACTTAACTGTCCGCACATTTATTATTAACCGAGTTTCAGTTTCTCTTGCAATCTTCCATTGGAGCCCAAAAATGAAAAACATCAACAAAAACATCAACCTGTCAATCCTCGCCGCCCTGCTCGCCCTGTTGCTCAGCCATCAAGCCGCTTGAGTTTGGCAAGGAGTCCAAACTTTATGACATGAAGTTGACAGATTTCATCACTGTCAATCATTTACAGTTAGAAATATTTTATATATCGGAGCATTACGTCGTGAATGAATTAATTTTTATTGTTGAACCGGCCCCCGAAGGGGGTTACACTGCTCGCGCTATTGACGCATCAATCTATACGGAAGCAGATGATGTGACTGAATTACGTCGTCAAATCCGTGATGCAGTGCGTTGTCATTTTGAACCCGCAGAAATGCCTAAAATGATTCGCTTGCATTTTGTTCACGATGAGGTACTCGCGACATGAGATTACCCCGTCATATTTCTGGGCAAGCGCTAGCCCTTTCACTCAAACGCTTGGGATACCAGAAAACTCGCCAAACAGGCAGTCATTTGCGCTTAACAACTTCTTCAGAAAATGGAGAACACCACATTACGATTCCTCAACATGAGGCTTTGCGTGTCGGTACATTGGCTGCCATTTTGGACGATGTGGCTCAACATTTTCAAATAAGTCGTGATGAATTACTTGAACAATTATTTGGTTAAAATGTTGCTGATGTGATGGATATGAGTAAAATGGTCAAAAATGCGATTTCTGAGGAAATTCAGAACATTTTGGCAAATCTTGAGTACAACGGAGTTGCTGCAAAAACGGATAAACCCAACCAGAATGCGTGACGACTATCCGTTCATTTCGAGTATCCGTTGTACTTAACTGTCCGTCACTTAACTGTCCGTACAATTTATTATTAACCGACTTTCCGTTTCTATTGCAACCTTTCTTATGAGCCAAAAATGAAAACCATAAACAAAACAATCAACCATCTTATCGCAGTCCTCTTCATCACCCTATCATTCCCCCTCCTAGCGGACTCAAGATCAACCCGTGCCAATATCACCATTAATAATTATGATAATGGATGTGATTATGGAACATATAATTACTATATTGCTTCAGCTCCAGGACTTGGTAGAATTGATGTTTGCTCTATAGTCATTGATCTTAATGATAAAAATTTTGCTGATAAGGCCAATCTTACTAATATACATTCTTTTAAGACAACAAATCCAAATATTCAATTTGTCGATATATACCCTGATGGAGGCGATGGTATTTCTGAACAATCTATATATGGAGGTACAGTACGAAACACACCTTCTCAGCTTATTGACAATGTTATCATATGGGGTGATTCTAGCTGTAGTGATCCTAATAACTTTGTTCGACTAAACGTCCCTTATCTCCCTATATCAGAATGTCAAAGCATCAGTACTGAGTGTGCATCTGTTGGAATAAATTTCCAGATTAAAGAAGGATTCCCAGGTGGCACTATTGATATGCCAAATTTTAGGTTTATTTTGAAGCGCGTAGGTTCTGACCCAAGTCAAAAGGAGGAAGGGACGAGTAATATTAGTAATACGGATGACGTTTTGCCATGCCTAGGTTCTCCACCTATTGCTCGATTTACAGCTTCTCCTTATGAAGGTTTTGAACCTTTAAGGATCACATTAGATGCCAGTGCCTCGAACGATAATGGGGTTATCGTCAGCTATCAATGGTCAGCAAATGGCGGCCCCCCTTTCGCAACCGGGCCTGTTGTGGTCAATGATTTCACAGCCGGCACATACACGATCACGTTAACGGTGACTGATGATCAAGGCATCAGTGCGACAACTCAACAAGTCATTACAGTTGGCTCGAAGTCTGTTGTTCCGCCAGTCGCCCGATTAACTGCCTATCCTCATGAAGGTATCGAACCTTTGCGTGTGACATTGGATGCTAGTGCATCAACTGATGATGGAATTATCGTCAGCTATCAATGGTCAGCAGATGGCGGATCCCCTTTCGCAACGGGGCCTGTTGTGGTCAACGATTTCACGGCAGGTACTTATACGATCGCTTTAACGGTTACAGATAATGAAGGTCTTACTGCGACAACTCAACAAGCCATTACAGTTAGCTCAAAACCGGTTGTGCCGCCGGTTGCCCGATTAACGGCCTCTCCTGATCAAGGTTTAGCACCTTTACGGGTGACATTAGATGGCAGTGCATCAACGGATGATGGCACTATCGTCAGCTACCAATGGTCAGCAGATGGCGGTGCCCCTTTCGCAACTGGGCCGGTTGTGGTCAATGATTTTACGGCCGGCACCTACACGATCACCCTAACAGTGACAGATGATCAAGGCCTGACGGGTACAGCGACCGCAACGATTACCGCTGAACAACCTGAACCACCTCCGCCATCCACAGGCGTTGGCCAAGCCATTATCCTAGCTTCAGGCGGTGCTCATAGAGAAAATACTTTATTTCGCTACAGTAACCAGTTCACCCAAAGAATGTATCGCATCTTAACACAACGCGGTTTTGAAGATGGCGATATTCATTACATCAATCCGTGGCCACCTGATATCGATCTCGATGGTTATCCCGATGATGATCGTCATGATTACAAACTCTTCGATCCCGATAAAGAAATAGCGGCCGCTTTTGCGCAAGCTGCCGCCAATTTGCAAGCGGGTCAACAATTTATCTTTTATCTCCATGGTCATGCGCGTATCGATCACTTCAGCGTGATGCCAACCCTAGGTTATGAACTGTCTGCGAGTCGTTTGCGGGAACTGTTAGCGACGTTACCCGTCGGCGTTCAACAAGTGATCATTCTGAATAGCTGTTATTCAGGTTCATTTATGGATGAACTGGCCGGCGTTGACAATCGAATTGTGGTCAGCAGCACCGATGATCGAAGCGGTGATTGGAGTACGCAGTATGGTAGCTTTGCCGATACGTTTCTGAGCAATTTGCGCCGCGCCGAAAGTGTCGAGCAAGCGTTTCTTTATGGGCTTCATACCATTGCCAAAGATCGAAGGTACTTTAGAAATCAAACACCGTGGTTAGATGATGATCGTGATGGCATGTATACCAGCAATGATGGTCGTCTTGCAGCTGGTGCCTATATTGGGGTAGAAGGCACCCGTGCTGCGCCGGCACCAAGTATAACCCTGGTTCATGATCGCATCGTCTTAAGCCAGAATGAAGCCAGTGCAACCTTATGGGTAAAGGTGACACCTGCTCAAGATCAGATTCATCAGGTTCAAGCCGCTATCATCAATCCCCATTTTGTGGCACAGGATTATCAAGGACAAGCGACTGATTTTACACGAGAAGATGTCGATTTGATTTATAATGCGGCCCAAAAGCGTTATGAAATTGCTTACGACGGCTTCTTTACCGCGGGCACCTGGCAAATTCTTTATCAAGCGCAAGGCATAGATGGCGCTTGGTCCGAGATTGCTGATGGCGAAGTCCAAGCGCAAGGTGTCGCCAGTCCCGCGACAGTCAAGATGATGATGAACAAAGGCCGTTATACCGCTGGCGAACAATTACGCCTTGATATGCAGGTGAATGGTAAGATGACTGCTGACCTTTATGTCGCGATTGTGTTCCCAGATGGAGACTATATCACCATCGCCCATCCGTTAAACTTCAGTTGGCCGAATGCGATTCAAGCTTATCAGAAGAATGTTGAGATTGCCGGACAAAGGACCTATCCGATTATGGACTTTCCGCTACCTGGCGGAATTGCGTTAGGGGATTATCAAGCTTGCGGCGTGCTTGTAGAAGCGGGCAATGAACCCAATAATCAAGCGAATTGGGTGCATATTCATTGTGCTGGGTTTGAGGTTTATTAATCGACTCAAACGCCAAGCAGTGGGGGCAAAACCGGCGTAGTGAAAGGTTGCCTTGCACAAGTGTGGATGACAGCACCCTGCTGTTATCCATTAATGTTAAATGACATAGATTCGGATATAATTTCAGTATGTTAAATCGCATCTACATAGAAACCTCTATTCCAAGTTTCTATTTCACTGAACGTTCAAGCGCAGAAGCTATTGCTCGTAAAAATTGGACTCGGCAATGGTGGCAAGAATATTCGTCTCAGTTCACGTTACTGACCAGTTCAGCAGTTATATCTGAACTCCGCCAAGGCAAGAGTCCGGCCACAGAGGACCGGATCAATTTGCTAAAAGAGCTTGAATTGCTAGAGATAACGACAGAAATTGAAGAAATTACGACTGTTTACATTGATAAACTGGTCATGCCCAATGACCCAGCAGGTGATGCTCTGCATTTGGCTCTAGCATCGTTCCATAAAGCAGATGTTTTGCTTACTTGGAACTGTCGCCATCTGGCCAATCCAAATAAATTTAATCACATCAGAGTAATCAATTACCAATTAGGATTACCGACACCCGTGCTAACAACGCCCATGAACTATTTTGGAGGTGAAAGCGATGATTGATGAAGAAATTGCCGAAATTCGTCAGATCCGTCACAAAATTTCCGCTCAATTTGATCATAATCCGCGCAAGGTAGTCGCTTACTACCGTGCTCAGGAGAAAATGTTTCGCGAATCTGGAGAATTTAGATTTGCCCAAACTTCTGCAAGTGCCAAGAAGAAAAGTTTTCAAACCGATACCCAGCCTTTAAATATCACCTAACTAAAGTATTTTACTCGTTCCCACGCATTCTAGACGCGCCAGCGTCCAGTGGTTTCGTGCAAGGTTCGCCTTAATGCTGGACGGGATTTGCAATCCCGTCCGTAACGTTTGAGGAGACAGCAAACGTGCGGACGGGGTTGCAAACTGGATTTGAGGTGATTGGAGTCAAAAATTTTCACTTTTTTCTTGTCTGAATCAGGATTTTCAGGATTTTAGAATTTTCAGAATAAATACTTAATTCTACTTTGTCAGATTAATTTTTTAAAAGGCGCAAAATTAATTGATAAATATAATAAAATCAATACAATAATTTAATGATTTTAAGTTTTATCCTGAAAATCCTAAAATCCTGAAAATCCTGATTCAGACAGAAAAATAGGCCGAAAAATAATGTCATTCGTTGTACTCAAGAGAGAAAAATAGCCGAGATAACGAGGCGAACATGATGAACCGTAGACAACAAGTATTGCACGCATTAGTCACTTTAGCCCCAGCCCATAGAACTGATTGCCAAAGAATTAAGCCGCTTTGAATGGGATTACGAGGGTGAACCGGTTATAGCAATGGCTCATTAAGAATGGTAAATGATGAATGATTATTTAATATAATTATTAATGACTTAAATTATATAAATGTACTTGATGCAATCGGGAAAAGCGATACAATGCAGTTAACCGGCACTTTTGCGTTTGGCTTGGTAGGCGAATGTTTTTGGGAAAAATCGGATTTTTCAGCACCTCTTTTTTGGAAAAATATGATTTCTTTGACACCGTAAAAGCCAGAAGATTTTGGGAGGCATCGCCTACACCCACAAAAACGTCAAATCCTTTTTTATAAATCCTTTATAAAATACAATCCTTGTCGTTATTGTTCCGGATATTAAAATTTCTCTATCTGGGTACCGTTTTAGTCAACAACAAACCTATTGTGGTTGAGGAAAGGAGAAAGGGGAAAAGAAGTTTCTTGGCTATTCCCAATTCCCAATCTACGCAAAACACTTTTGCGTAGTTCCCCATTCCCCATTCCCCATTTACTTTGAGTCTGACGGTAAAATGAGAGATTGGCGAATAGTCTCGTCTGAAACCGTCAACTCGACAAGGGGATGTCTAATAGCCTCGATTGCGCCATCGGGATGTAAAATGGCTCCGCCACCCATGGAAATGCCAATGCCCTTCGCATATTCACCTTCTTTAAGGATAATCTTGTGCAGATGTTCCCACAGAGGCCCATCATGTACATCGATAATGAAAGGCACCAGCCCAAAGGTTGAAAACAATTTACCCTGTTGTGACTTGTTCCATCCCTTTTGAGCCAACTGAACAGCACCGGCTGACACCCCCATCAAAACAGCCGAGTCATTGTAGCGATCAATGATTTTTTGATTGAAACCGTTTTTGACAAAGGTATCCCACCCTCTTTTGATATCCCCCCCTGCCAGTAAAATCAAAGCAGCCTCATCAAGATATTTATAATCTTCTTTAGAAGGCTCGGATGAAATCATTCGACAGTCATGGATATCAATCGTCTGACAGGCTGCCACAAATATCTGATAAAAATCAGGATTATCCCCATTGGAGGCACCAATATAAGCCCCCTTTAGATCGCCCTTGTCCGTTGCATCTTTCAGACTCTCCAATAAGCAAGTAAAAAAATAATCCTCTTTGCGACTAAACAGAAGTTGACTGTCAGCCAGAAGAAAAATGGGTTTATAAGGTGTACTCAAGACTTCCTCCAGTTATGTTACGGATTTCACAAATTTTGCTGATTAAAATCAAGAAAATATGACTTCCTTTCTCTAATTGTGAAAATACCCATAATATCTAGTACAACTTCTTTCAGGGTATCAACGGATTGATTGAACAGATTATCAAGTGTAAAAACATGGTTCGGGGGTGGCTAAATTAGGTTAGCCATGATGATTTATTATAAAATATAATTATGTACGGGATAAAAATGATCGTGATGCTATCGCTTTTTCTGCGATAGTATCACTTTTGCACTTTTGGCTATTGTTTTAGTGATACTATCGCCAAAAAAAAAGCGATAGCATCACGGCTTGAACAAATCCACAACTTCAAAATTAGGGTAATCTCTACAAATCAATGTGTGTGTTTAAATCTTAATTGCGAATCGGCAATCGGAAATCACTAATTGG
>QNER01000017.1 GCA_003646175.1 Candidatus Parabeggiatoa sp. nov. 1 | reverse complement strand
GTTAGTCGCCAACCGGCACTGTAAACAGAGTTTGCTGTTCGCCAGTTGGATAAAACAGCACAAAATCTGCTATCCCATCTCCATTCATATCAGGCAATGGTTCGACTTGCACCTCGTCGTTGGGGGTGGATTGTGTCGAGTTGGTCACCATATAATCTACCACGCCACTATAGGTTTGATCATTCAGTTTGAAAATCACCAACCCTTCAGCTTTTACCGTGATTTCTTGGGCCGAGGCGTACAATGCTTCTGGTACCGCTACAGCCGGAGAAATCATCTGTTGGCGTTGTTTACCGTGTTGGTCAGTAAACACAAAATAGGCAAGCTGAACTCCACTGACAACGGCAAAGTCGGTAACAGACATTCCCGACGTGATATCCTCGGCAACCTCAACAGATGAGAAAGCCGGCCGCACACTTAACCAACTGTCCTCCGAAGCCGCTATCTTCACATTGCCATTGGGTTGCACCGTGAAACTGGGAAAACCCAATTCTTCCAAGGCAGCTTGTAATTTGCAGGGTGCTTGCAACGCGGGCTGAGTCAGTATATTTCTGCCCGTGTCGGTGATAAAGCGTATGCTTTGATCGTCTTGCACTTGCAACTGGGCTGACTCTGTGCTGCGTTTTACTGACGAGGTTAGTACAGCAAAATGCAGTGTGTCTATACTCAAATGCAAGTTGCCATCGTCCTCTTGTGTCATCTCCCAGTCATTATCTTTTAATGACGGTAACTGATTGATAGCACTCAAAATATTTTCGCCTTCCAGCAACACATCCGTTGAGAAATCAACGTGCGCTGGTTGTGTCACTTTGTCCGTACAAGCCAATGAATTTGGCAAAGTCGGTAACAATTCCGCCAATTCTAAGTCTGTCGGCATCTGTTGGTTGCTGGTAAAGCGCACACCTTTTCCTAATTTAACCTCGTCAAAGGGCACATTGACGTTATTACCAAGCACCACGCAAGACAATTCACTACCCGGTTGGATTTCAATGTTTTCTAACCGTGGCAGCGCATCACAGTCCCCGGTGATTTGACCGGCGAGTTTACCACCATTTATCTGCGTGTTCGCGTTGGCATGCAGGTTAAAAATGATACCGTTATTGGTGATATCGCCTTCCAATTCGACATTGTTCACTTGGCCGTCAGTACCAATCGTTACGTCAACCAGTGTTTGTCCTTGTCCATCGCAGACTTCATTGATCGAACCACTCGTCGGACAGGTTGGGACCGGCGGTGCAACAAGCAATTCAAACTCCGCCACACAAACAACGCCCTCATCAAGGGTCACTTGTCCATCATTGCAATCCGCATCGCCACCGAAGCCGATAAATTGTGTGTGACTCAGCGGTGTTGCTGTCAGGGTGACCGTTGTGCCACTCGGATAGTCTGCGCTGCAGGTTGCGCCACAGGTAATGCCGGCCGGCTCACTGGTGACAGTTCCTTCACCTATTTTAATCACAGTCAGCGTATCCTCTGGTGGGGAAGTTGAAAACGCGACGAAATCAAAGACAGCGGTGCAATTTTTAGCCGCGTCCATAGTCACGGTAATAGAAGTCTCAAAACCACTGCAATCATCGCCCATCCACTCCAGAAACGCGGCATAAGTTTCCGGCCTAGCCGTTAAAGTCACCGTCGTGCCGCTTAGGTAGTTGGCCGTACAATCAGTACCACAATCAATGCCGGTTGGGTTGCTGGTTACCTTGCCACTGCCCATGCCGTCTGTTTGGATCGTCAGCGCAAATTCCTCTGGTGGTGGTGGCACTTTATTAAAGGTGGCTGTGCAGCTCATGTCGGCCGTGATAAGGAACGACTCTGAACAGTTGGTACCACTGAAGCCAGCAAAGATTGAGCCGGCATCCGCCGCGGCCGTTAAAGTCACCGCCGTGTCGCTTTGGTAGTTGGCCGTGCAATCACTACCACAATCAATGCCGGTCGGGTTGCTGATGACCTTGCCGCTGCCCATCCCGTCGGTTTGAATCGTCAGCGTGAACGCTTGGGGTGCCACTTTATCAAAGGTCGCTGTGCAGTTCATGTCGGCCGTGATGGTGAACGACTCTGAGCAGTTGGTGCCGCTGAAACCGACAAAAGTTGAGCCAGCATCCGCCGTGGCCGTTAAAATCACCTCGGTGCTGCTTTGGTAGTTGGCCGTGCAATCGGTACCACAATTAATACCCGTTGGAAGGCTTGCTACTTTGCCACTGCCCGTCCCCACCTTTTGAATCGTTAGCGCGTAGTTGCTCGGTGGTGGTGGGGCATCGGAAGCTAAAATTAAGATTTGAGAAGAAAACGGCGCGAGCGCGATACTACCGGTCACGGTGTTGCCGTCTAAATCCAAATAGGTTTGGCCTTCCAAACTGATTGTCTTGGGATTTTCAGCCGTCATATTGGTGAACAATACCGATTTTTGGGTGGCATCATTCAAAGTCGCATCCACCAGCTCAAAAGTCACGTTGTCTAACCAAAAGGTATCGGCATCATAATTTTGGGTAGTGAAAAGCATTTTACCAGCACTGGTGCTGACGGGTGACTGAAAGAACATTTCATAGTCCTTACGATTTTTGTCGTAAGCGAAATAGCTTTCTTTTAAAATGTTGGTCCCTGAGCTAACATCATTAATTCTCAGGCGAATGTTACCAAAACCATTGCCAATGACGCTGAACTTTAACCGGTAAAGTTGATTTTCAACCAAATCAAAGCTGTTGGGCGAGATATTCAAATTGCCCGTGCCTGGATGAACCGCTTTTAAACTGCCACCCTCCATTTCGGCTTTGTTCGCGTCAAAAATGCCTCCCCAATTTGACACATCTGCATCAAAAGTCGAATTAAGAATCAAATTGGCACCGACAGTTTTGACGCTATATTCCTCAAAACGCAGTCCACACCATTTGGACTTTCTATCATAAGAGGAAAACGCCTTTTGCCAGTGGGGCAGAGCGTACTTTTTACCAGCCCGGCTCAGTGCCACCTCGTTATAGGGATTACAGTAAAAGTTCTTATTGAACGTCCCATAATTGGTTTCACCTCTCAAATCCAGCCCAATTTGATCCGGTTTGAGTGAGTAAACAATGTTATCTTCCACAACATTACTGTGTGAGGGCTTATCCTTAATTTCCATACGAATTTGGGGGTCGTTATTGTAAAGGACATTATCACGCACAGTGGTGTTGATATAACCTCTCAGACGAATACCCACATCGGCATTATTGGCAATCGTATTGCCTTCAATTACGGTGTTCTCAAGATTACTATAATCCACGCCAATCCCCATACCATAAGACGTGTGACGATTACAAGGGGTTTGGTTGGTGGTGGCGCATCCGTTTGACTCATCGACATTGCCGCTCGTATCTAACAAGAAGTTCCCTATGATGATATTGCCATCAGCCTGAAGTGAGATTGCGCCACCATCATTGAGCAGAGCCAGTGCGTTACGAACCACATTATTTTCGGCCAGATGATAGCCATCACCCTTTAAGTAAATGCCGTTCCAACCGGTGTTTTCAACCGTATTTTGGCGCACAGTAAAACCTTTCCCACTTGCGGAAATGCCAATGCCGTAACAAGTGCCTTCATATCTGCTGCAATACAAAGGAAACATACCAGTATTGGTAATCTGATTTTGTTCGGCGGTACTGTTTTTCACATCAAAATCGCTTGGCGCACCGAGTCCCACAGCGGTACTCAATTGATGATCAAACGTGTTACCAGTGATTAAAACATCGGCACCCTTATAGAGTGATACGCCAATGGTATTATATTCAAAATGGCAATTTCTAACAGTAATATTGTCAGAAATAATAATACTAACGCCTTTTGAGGTAAAGTGACGAAACGTGAGGTTTTCTACCGTGGAATTATCCTCATGCCAATACACACTAACACCAGTGCCGTAGGTTGAACCTTCCACCAACAAATTGTTGGGGTTGGCCCCATTTTTGGGATAGATATAGACCTTTTTGGCATCGGCATCGTAATACCATTCACCCGGATGGTCTAATTCTTCTAGCTTACCATCCACAAAATAGCCCCATTCATCTAATGGAAAAGCACCGCCGCCTAAACCGGAACCGGCCGCAGTGATTTTACCGTTTGAAGCCTTGTAGCCGGTGATTTCAAACACTTTGTAATACCAGCTATAAGTTCGGATGCGTAATGTTGCCCCTTTCCAATAGCCATCCGGTTTGCTGTAAGCGACCAAAGCTGGGTCTGTAAAGGCATCTTTACCAGCACTTGCGTCCACGTTGAGCCAATTTTTATCGGCCGGCGAATCCACATTCGGGTAACGGGCAATAGTCATCAACTCGCCATTGACAAACAAATGCTCAATCCCGTTATCGGTCAAAGGTAGGGCCGACACATCGGCCTCATAAACCTTTGACCCTGGTGTAGTTTTAGTCCAGCCCTTGATCTCAACGCTGCCGGCGATGATGGGATTTTCACCAGTGCCATAAGCACCAAAAGTTATTCCAGCACGGAATTTTTTGGTATTAATCCCCCCTCTAAATACCTCGCCACGTTTGAAAAGAAGGCTAGAATTTTCGTCCAATATCACCGAGTTGGCTTTGTCAATGGTTTGCCATGGGGTGGCTTCACTGGTACCATCATTGGCATCGTTTCCGTCAGAACTGGAAACGTAATAAGTGGTACCCTGTGCGATCAAGGGTAGTGCTAGGACTAACCCCGCCAAGAGTAATATAGAAAGTAATTTCTTAAACATAAGAAATCTCCTTGTCTGTGATTAGGAACGTGCATAATACAACTAGTACAACCATCAAGTATTTTCCATATTTTTAGTAATGTTTAGTAGGGGTAATCCCTTGTGGTTACCCTTCCCTTGTGGTTACCCTTCCCTTGTGATTACCATTATGTTTTCTAAGTTATTTTATGCACGTTCCTTAATGAAATGAGGAATTGGCAATCAGGCATTTTGTTCCCTTTTACCTATCCTCGGTTTTTGATGTTTCGAGAATATTGAATCATTCCCAAAACATCAATTTTTCGTTCGGTGCGATTAGTTTGTTGGGGCCGATTAGCATGATGGCGGATTACGCATGACGGCTAATCCACCCTACCAGCGATCCACCGCGCTAACCGCACCTACTTTAATAAAGATTGCACAATAATAAAAATATAGCAAGTATTTTTGGTAAAATGCTTACCACCTATCAGTTTTTCTGATTATAACGGATTCTGTGGATAATAAATTCAATGGCTTACGTTCTAATGTGATTGATTTAAATGTAGGGTGGGCAGTCTTTTTTGCCCACCTTAATTAATGGTGGGCAAAGACTTGGGTGGCTACATTTGATTTGTTATCAACAGAAAACGTTAGAACCAGTTGACTAAGTTATTTTATGCACCTTCCTAAGTTGGCGAATTATCCTACTTCTACACTTTCAATGTCAATCTTTTTTTTTATACGGAGTGTGCTTGAAATCCGTGAAAATCCATTCTAGGGCTTTAGGTTTTTTGTGCACAAAAATTTGAGGCCCTCAAAACCCAGTTTTTGGCAATATTCTACGGATGCTATCCCTTCTTAGGGATAGTATCCGTTTTAACATGTAAATTGTTGCCATAAGCTAACACTTGTTCGACAGTGAGAGAAAGTTCAGGAAAAGTGGGCGAAACAATACGTTGTTTACCAGTGAATACAGTCTCTTCATAAAGTCCTTCTTCTAACAGCAATACTGAGATTTTCGCTTCAAAAGGATCGACAATCCAATACTCAGGAATGCCCAGTACGGTATATTCAGAACGTTTATAGCGATAATCGCGTGTCACTGACTCGGGACTGACGACTTCAACAGCTAATAAAGGTGGCATATCAAAAACAGCAGATTCTTTAAGCATTTCAGCCACTTGCTTTTTGGTAGCGACACAGACATCTGTTATCCTTGATTTACGAATGCCCGTTCTGGCACCCACTTCTCGCAAAGAGATATAAGGTAAGTTTTGACGTTTAATTTCTGCTTTAAATGCGTCATTGATAAAATCAGCAATTAATACATGTAGAAAAGTAGGCAAAGACATTTGTACCAATTCTCCATCAACGAGTTCATAGCGGTTATCGGTGCCATCATCATAGTTTAGGTATTCTTCAAAAGTGATGAGACGTTCAGCAGTTGCGATAGGCATTATGATAATCTCCTAGAATTTCGCGGTTTTTGCGGATGAAAGCGGATGATTACTGGACTAGGCTTTTGCAACCCCGCCCGCAACGTTTTATTGCCACAGTGCCCAAACATTATTCGCGGGTTGCAAACATGCTTGCGGGTTGTCGGGAATTAGCAGAGTTGGCAAAGTGCCCAAAAACTAGCTCTAGTTGACACCCACCGAAAAAAACCGGGTAGCGGTTATAATATGTTATCCTATTTCTACATTCTGGATGTCAATCTTTTCATGAAATTCATCTTAGCACCTATCAGTTTGTAACAATTTTTTTAACATTCGAGGTTCAAGTTTTTGCGCGCAAAAACTTGAACCTCGAATAGAGTTCACAGAGTCACACAGAGTTACACAAGAGTCGAAAATTTATTTTTCTCTGTGAAACTCTGTGTAACTCCGTGCCTCTGTGTTGAAAGTTTAAAAACTGATAGGCGCTAAGCATTACCAAGCAAGAAATGAGAGCAACCCATTTGCCCAAACCGTGCGGGGTACAAATAAAACCATGTCTGCAAAAATAATGATTATTTCATTAAGCTTATTATTAGGTTTAGGGTTGCCAGTCCAATCAATTGCCGGTGAACAGCATGACAAATCTGGTTATTTGTCTGAAACTGGCAAGGTAATGGTGCCCGATGTTGGGGCTGGGACTGTTTTTCAGGTCGAAATGCCTCAGAAAGAGAATGTCGATAAAAGAGGACGAGTCTATCGTCTTCCAAACACGATTCTCAAACAACTCACTGATAACATGAAAGGAGGTGATTGGGGGGGATGTGGGGATAACGGAGATAAAATAGAAATCTTCAGCAACCATTTCTTCAATCTGGAGAATAACAAGTTATTGCTTTTATTGGGTATTTCTGATTATTTATGTAGTTCTAATACCTTTATGCCAGTCATGGTTGATTATCATGGTAAATGGGAATATGGCCGATTTATCGACGGCGAACCGACATTGCTTGTCAAAGGTTCAGATAATGCGTTATGGCTGAACTCGCAATGGCAGATCGAAGGGACGTATCCTTCACTTTACCGGAGTACAGATGGAGTACAGTGGCAGGAAATCACGTTGCCTGAAAACCGAAATGTTGATTGCTGTTTTGAATGGTTAACACAAATTTGTTTTGACGGGCTGCGGATTCGGCTTAAGTTTGATGGTGATTCTACCAATAAAACCGAATATTGGGTTACTGAACGGCCTAATGTTTTAAAGCCAATACCAAAATGGCATCAGCTTAATCACGTTGATAAGGAGATCGAACCAGAATGTTTATTTGTTCCTGTAACCAAAGGAAACTGGATTAGACAAGCATCAGAAAATACTGCTGAAATTCGGTTTCAGCTAAAACAGAATGATCACGTTTTGACAGTTATTATTCCAAAGTGGATTTCTGTAGAGTAGTGATTTGACGGATGCTATCCCTTCTTAGTTTTACGGATGCTATCCCTGGTTTCGGGATAGTATCCGTTTAAAGGGATTTTACGGATGCTATCCCTGGTTTCGGGATAGTATCCGTTTAAACCTAAAAAACCTAGCTACGTTCTCTTCCTTTTTCTCTTTTGCTTGAGCTGTGTGAGGTGAACTTCAATATCCTCAATGGATAATCCCATTAACCTTTGCTTAATACTAAGCTGGTTCACCACTTCTTTGGGATCAAAGTAACCCACCACTTCCTTTGGATCCAGCCCTGCCAATCGTTCGGCGGTTGATTTTTGGGAAAAATACCACTCTTTCCAGCGGTTTTCCAGTTCAAGCATTTGTTGTTTGAAGTCAGTGCCTATTTCATTCGCTTTCATATCACTTACTTCCCTCATTAAATATTGTAAGAAATTCAGAAAATATGCTAACTCAGTCGTCATCGGCTCGGCTTCTTGCCTTAAGGCATCAAACGCATTTTGCTTCTCCTTTTGGCGACTGGCAAAGCATTTAATCCACGCATTATGAGGTGTCGGGGGTAATTCATTTAAAACAAGTAACGGGATGTCTTTTAATAACCAGTTGTCACTGTGGTAGACACCCGCTTGTTTAGTCAGTGCGTAATCCCAGCCAGTTATTCTCTTTTTCTGGGGTGTTTTGGAGCTGATGACAAAAGCTTGTACTTCTTCACTGGCTAATTCTTTCGCTTGTTGATAAAACGTTCTATAACACAAAGCTTGTTGAAAAGCCTTTTCATCAAGAGACTCTGTGTATTTGAACTCCAACAAAATATTAGAAGCGAAGCTATCTCTGACACCATCAGGTAATCGCTTTCGTTGCTCATCTGTCCAGAAACTACCCTCCCGCCTCAGTAATAATACATCCGCTTTGGGTGGCTGACTCATCACGGACAATTCGGGATAAACTAAGATATTGACTGAACCAAGCACTTTTTCCAATAATCTGCCAAACAAATAATGCCATAAGGTAGGCGGTTTTCGATCTTCTTCTTCGTCCATTGGTACTGGTTTCCTTTTAACAGATACTAAGTACTGAATCACAAATAAACAGATATTTTAATGTGGTTCGCCTCTAAAGTCAAAGGCGTTTTGGGGATTACCAAAACCTTAACTACAGTGATTGTACCAGAATTGAAATCGCAAATGTCAAAACCTTAACTACAGGGATTGTATAATCGAGGCGGATTGGATTGTACCAGAATTGAAATCGCAAATGTCAAAACCTTAACTACAAGGATTGTCTATAAAAAAGGATTGGATTGTACCAGAATTGAAATCGCAAATGTCAAAACCTTAACTACAAGGATTGTATATAAAAAAGGATTGGATTGTACAGCAACTGAAATTTTAAAAAATTCTGTTTGAAAAATCCTTTTTTATATACAATCCTTGTAGTTAGCGGTTTAAACTATTCACCTTCAACCCTAAAACTCATTACCATAACCTTTGCACCATCCGTTTAATCCCCCAATCCAATTATCCAACGTATGCCATTGATGGCTTTTAACCACAATTTAAACAAAATACCAACCTCTTGTTCTGTTTTCGGTAGTCCTATTGCCCCCCCAAGTTTTGCCCCTTTAAGGTTTATTTGTTCAATATTGGTTTCTTCAAATGTTGCCCTTTGAAGATTTGCCTTTTGAAAATCAGCTCCTTCAAGATTGCTTTCTTTAAAAGTGACTCCTTCAAAATTTGCCCATTGAAGATTTGCGCCTTTAAGCGTTGTCTTAAAAAAAATTGCACCTACAAGTTCTGCTTCTTGAAGAACTGCCCCTTGAAGATATGCCATGGTAAAATTTGCTTCTTGAAGATCTGCCATGGTAAGGTTTGCTTGCTTTAGATTTGCTCCTTTAAAACTGGCTTTTTTAAGTTTTGCTCTTTCAAGACTTGCCCCTTCAAGATTGGCGTTGTCAAAATTGACTTGCTCAAGAATTACCCCTTCAAAAATGACTCCTTGAAGATTTGCTCCTTGAAAGTTTGCCCCATGAAAATTTATATCTTTAAGACTTTTCCCAACAATATCTACCTCTTGAAGTATTGCACGTTGAAGCATTGCCCCTTTAAATCTTGTTAATTTAAGCTTTGCCCCTTTAAGCTTTGCCCCTTTAAGCTTTGCCCGTTCAAGATTTGCGCCTTCAAGATTTGCCTTTTCCAAATTGATTCCTGTCAAATCAACGTTGTTTAAAATAAAGCCGGGTAAATCTAAACCACTTAAATCTAAACCCTCTTTATTTGTGGAAATGATGAATTTTATAAAAAATTTTACTTCATCATTTACGCTAGAATATTGAAATAAACTATCTTGATGTGTTTTGAGACGAGCAAACGAACACTCAGCCAAAAAATATTCCATAAATGATTTATGAACAAATTGATAATTACCTTCTTGATTACGCATCAAAAAAGAACTGGTTGTTGTTTCATACTTATAATAATCTTGAGCATTATTCTCAGTATCTTGTTTGAAAAACTCTTCCTTGAGTTTTTCCAAGTCAGAATAACACAACGACAAATCTCCGCCTTTCTTATTCTTATACATACTTACAGCCACTTCCCACATAAATTCCCTTTTTATCAGTGGAATCATTTGAGAACGCAGGCCATCCCACTCAATCCACATATCCGTGTAAGCTTTGTATAGATCGGCAACGTTAATCTGTTTTTTGTCCTTTAATTTTGGTAACGTATTGATAATCATGTCCAGCAGCAAGGGACGAGTAGAAAGTTCTGCCAAATTGTAGGTATCCTTAATAATGTTCATAATTTGCTTAGCAGTTCCTTTGTCACCAACGCTTTTTAACACACCCTCCTTAATTTGTGCTTGGTTAAATTCCACTAGGTAGATACGTGTCACTTGATAATTACTTTTAGTGGCGTAATTGTTGCGATACAACACGGTTTTATCTTCCTTAAGAATTTCACGCTCTTGAGCCTCTGTGCAAAAATGACGACAAGTCATAAATACCTTATTGGTTGGTTTCCTGTCTTCAGATTGTGTCACAAATTGGATGTTTTCAAAGGATAGCTTGGTCAATTCTTTGAAATTCTCAATGGCTTCTTGCTCATTTGACATCGAGCCCATCTCATCAAAGCCATCTATAAAAAACAAAAACTGGCCTTGCAAAGCTAACGCTTGAAAGGTAGCCAATGAAAAGGGTTGCCCAAACTTTTCATAAAATTCTTTGGTGATGAATGTCTCTAGGTTAAGTTTGCTCGGATAGTCCTTGAGTGACACAAAAATGGGTATACGGCGTGAGTTGTCCAGCAAATAATGCTGTGCTTGCATAATGAAATAATGCAGAGAAAAAGAGGATTTACCGGTACCAAAGTCACCGAGCAAGGTCGTAAAGCTTTGTTGTTCGTCAGCTAAAAACACATCTAATACGTCGTCCAATAGCAATACGGTCCTATTTTTGTCGGTCCCGTATAAATTGACGTAATAAGTATGCAGATCAACCCGACTCATCACCTTAAGCAGGAATTCCTTGCCACTATCTTTGACTTCCTGCCAATGCTCATATTGCCATATCAGCTTTTCCAAATAATGATTGATCTTATTTAGAAAAACAGCCATAACATCTTTATGAAAAGCCAGTATTTCCCCCTTATTCCGTTCGATGACAACAGACGTTATATCAGTAAAGTCATAAGTGCCGAATACCCAATGATGAAAATCTGGCGCAACGCGAAGGAGTTCTTTGGCAAAGGGCGGATGCATCCAAAACACGATAGAATAAGGCAAAGCCTTAAAACGTTCCCGTCCATATTGTAGATACTGCAAAAAATCTTTTTTGGATTGTTCGGGGAGTAGCTCAATACCTAAGACATGGTAGATATTGCTTTGCTTGCCCACCTGCTCAAAAGTCTGCTCAAAGAAAATGGGAAACCAAACTTTTTTCTCAGTCATCGGTACCGAAAACTGAAAATAGTTGGGCAAGTCCTTTTGGAGATTGGTTATAATCAAGTCTGGGACGTTCTCATCCTGATAGAGGGCGAGAAACAGTCCCCCGATTTGACAAATCGCCAGTTCGGTTTTTAACTTTTGATACCGGCGATTGGTGAGTTGTTTAGGCTCTTTATTCATCAAGTTTTATTCTCAAGCGCAAGGGCCTTGTTGAGGCACGGATGAACATCGTACCAAAATTTTCCGTCGTGATGGTATTCAAGCACGAAAAGGTAATGCAATAGGTAAATTAAGGTCTCATTATCAACCGTCTTTTTAGTTTTAGCGATGTATTTCACCTTTTCCGCATAAGTGGGAAAATCAAACACGCGGTAGTAATTATTAATCGGTTCATTGATGACTTCTGCCACGTTGTTTTGATCAATCACAGAAGCCTCGTTTACAATCGCCTGCATACACGCATCTTGCATAAATTTGACCAAATCCCGTAATAATCCACCGCTCATGTCAATGACGTACTTTATCGCATTTTCGGCAACTAACGTTTTATCTATCCGTCGCAGTATGAGGTCACTCAGTGCGGTTTGGGAAGATTCCAAGTCACGGCCTTCAGCCGTCTGTAAATTGACGATCGGGATAAACTGCGCTTTGTATCCATCCTGGATGCTAATAAAGCCGCTGTGGTAATAAGTATCTAGCGGAAAGGTATAAACGATTTTGGCTTCGGGTAACAGAAGTAAACCGGAATTGGCAAAAAACACACGTTCGGCAACCTGGGTTCCCAACTTATCAAGATCATCGATAATGATGAGAACCTCTTTGCCGTTCTGTTGTTGAATCTGTTCACAGGTGTTAGAGATATTCTTTTGCATTTTCCCCATTTGATCACGCAAACGTTTCCGGATGACATCACGCGATTCTGGTTCGGCCCTGAATTTGAAGCCAATAAATCCCAAAAAATTGACTTCTTCAGGATTGAGTTCCAACAGTTTTTTAAGCGGTTGCAACAGACTATCAAACCATTTGTCTTCCTTCACAGACTCTAACAGTTGTATATAAGTTGCAAGCAGAATGTCCACCGTTTCTATTTCCATCGTACCTGTCACATCGGCAATGGAAAAGGAAATGATATGGTAGCTATTCTGTAATTCTTCAGCCACTTTATTCAGAATCGTGGACTTGCCACAACCACGATGCCCAATCACCAGCATTTTCTTAAAACGCTCGGTAATGCGGATCGTGGTAATAATCGCCTTGACAGAATCCTTAGTAAAATCATCAATATAAAATGTCTTCAGTTTTTCACCGCGCAAGGGTTGACTGTCAAAGTTATTGTAGGCCTTAACAAAGGCATCATAGTTTTCGCTGTTTGGCATATGTTTGCTCCGAAACATTAACGACAGGGATTGTCTATAAAAAAGGATTGGATTGTACAACAATTGAAATCCAAAATGTCAAAACCTTAACTACAAGGATTGTCTATAAAAAAGGATTGGATTGTACAGCAACTGAAATTTTAAAAAAATTCTGTTTAAAAAATCCTTTTTTATAGACAATCCTTGTAGTTATTGGTGTTGGGTGAACCAAAATTATTTTGAGCCCACTAAGAACCAGAAAGCCTAATATTTGCCCCATCAAGATTAGCACCTTCAAAATTGACCCCTTCAAGATTGGCCATTAGCAGACTTGTATTGACAAGATTGGCTTCTTGAAGATTGGCTTTTTGAAGATTGGCCGCTTGAAGCTTTGCCCCTTGAAGATTGGCCAGTGTCAGGTTTGCGTTGGCAAGATTGGCCCCTTGAAGACTGGCCCCTTGAAGATTGGCTCTTTTCAGATTGGCTTTTTCAAGATGAGATTCTTCAAAATTAGTCCGGTGAAGATTGGCCCCTTCAAGATTCGCCCCGTGAAGATTGGCCCCTTCAAGATTGGCACTTTGAAGATTGGCTCCCTCAAGAATTGTCCCTTCAAGATTCGCCCGTTGCAAATCAGTACCATTTAAAGTCAGGCCAGATAAGTTCAAATGACTTAATTTCTGTTTATTGACAGAAATAATCATTTTGAGAAAAAAATTGACCTCTTCATTGGTTTTCGAGTATTCCAGTAAACTGGCTTGATGTTTTTTGAGGCAATCAAACAAATATTCTGCGACAAAATATTCCATAAATGATTTATGGATAAATTTATAATTGCCAGAGAGATCACGATTTAAAAATGAACAAGTCGTTGCTTCATATTTATAATAATCCTTTTCAAGACTATCAAGATGCTGTTTTAAAAACGCTTTTTTGGGCTGAGCCAGATGAGAATAATGCAACGAAAAATCGCCACTCTTCTGAGACATCTTGACTGCTAATTCCCACATAAATTTCCTTTTCCCATCCGGTGTCATTTGAGAACGCCAGTCATCTCGCTCAATCCACATATTGGTGTAAACCTTATAGAGTTCTGCTGCGTTAATCTGTTTTTGCGCTTTGAGTTCTGGTAATGTCTTGACAATCATTTCCAGCAGCAAAGGTCGATTGGACAATTCTTCCAAATTATAGGTATTTTTAATAATACCGAGTATTTCCTCAGACAACGCCTCATTGCCTACATTTTTTAATATGTAGTCTTTGATTTGTTCAGAGCCAAATACCTTCACGTAAATTCGTATCGGCTTGTAATTCTTCTTAAAAGTATAGTTGTTGTGTAGGAATAAGTAATCTATTTTGAAGTCATTGAAGAAATAATGGGTGCGGCAAGTCATAAAGACTTTATTGGTTTGTCTCCTCAATTCAGATTGGATCACAAATTGGAGATTTTCAAAGGTTAGCTTGGCTAATTCCTTAAAATTATCGGTAGTTTCTTGTTTATCCGACATTGAAACCATTTCATCAAAGCCATCGACACAAAATAAGAATTTGCCTTGCAATGCTAAGTCTTGAAACACCAACGATGAAAAGGACAGCCCAAACTTTTCCGCAAATTCATTGGTGATGAATGTTTCTATATTAAGTCGGCCCGGATAATCTTTGAGCGACACAAACAGGGGGATACGGCGTGATTTATCCAGCATATAACGTCTGGCTTGAGCAATGAAATAATGCAGAGAAAAAGACGATTTGCCGGTACCAAAGTCGCCGAGCAAAGTCATAAAGCTTTGCTTATCATTATCCAAAAACTCATCTAATCGGTCATCCAACAGCCAGACTGTCCTATCTTTGTCAGTACCGTATAAATTGACGTAATAATCAGACAAATTAGCCCGGCTCATAACCTCAATGACGAATGCCTTGCCGCTGTTTTTGACTTCCCGCCAATGTTCATATTGCCAGATCAGCTTTTCCAGATGCTGATCGATATTGTTGAGAAAAATAGCCTGAGCGTCTCTATGAAAGGCCAGCCTTTTTTCCTCATTCCGATTGAGGACCACAGTGGTTATCTTAGTAAAATCATAAGTACCGAAGACCCAGTGATGGAAATCGGGGGCCGCGTGAAACAGTTTTTTGGCAAATGGCGGGTGTATCCAAAAGACGATGGAATAGGGCAAAGCCTTAAAGCGTTCCCGTCCATATTGTAGGTACTGCAAAAAATCTTCTTGAGATTTTTCGGAAAGTGTCTCAATACCCAACACATGGTAGATATTGCTTTGTTTGCCGACTTGCTCAAAAGTCTGCTCAAAAAAGATGGGAAACCAAACTTTTTTCTCAGTCATTTGCACCGAAAACTGAAAATAGTCCGGCAAGTCCTTTTGGAGCTTGCTTATAATCAACTCAGGGACGTTCTCATCCTCATAAAGGGCGAGAAACAGTCCCCCAATTTGACAAATCGCCAGTTCCATCTTCAATTCGTCATACAGACGATTGGGTTTTTTGGGTGTTGAGCCTTTTTTCATTAAGTTTTATCCTCAAGCGCAAGTGCCTTGTTGAGGCAGGGATGAACATCGTACCAAAGTTCTTTGTTATGGCGATATTCAAGTACAAACAAAAAACGTAATAGGTAAACTAACGTTTTGTTATCGATAGTTTTTTTCGTTTTAGCGATATATTTCACCTTTTCAACATAAGTGGGAAAATCAAACACGCGGTAGTAGTCTAGTATATGATCGTTAATGCCTTCCTCAACAGTGTTTTGATCAATGACAGAAAGGTTGTCCACCAGAGCCAGCTTGCAAGCATCTTGCATGAATTTAACGACATCCCGTAATAGTCCGCCGCTCATGTTAATCACATACTTGACTGCATCGTCGGTGATTAAGGTTTGATCTATCCGCCGCAGAATTAACTTGGTGAGTGCTTTTTGGGAAGATTCCAAATCACGGCCGTCAGCCGTCTGTAAATTGACGACTGAGATAAATTGATCAGCATAGCGACTTCTAATGCGGACAAAGTCGGGATAGTAATAAGTCGCCAATGGAAAAGTATAAACGATTTTGGCTTCGGGTAGTAAAAGCAAATCGGAATTGTCATAAAAAACCCGCTCGGCAAACTTGATGTCCAATCTATCCAAGCCGTCAATAATGATGAGAATATCTTTACCTTTCTGTTGGTGAATATGATGACAGGCTTCAGAGATATTTTGTTGTAGGGCATCTATTTGATTACGCAACCCTTCTCGGATAGTCGCACGAGATTCGGGTTCAACCTTGAACTTGAGGGCAATACCCAATAAAGTGACTTCTTCCGGCTTGAAATCCTTTTTGGAAAAGGATTTCATAAAATTTTGAAATGACTGCTGCAAGTTATCGAATTTTTCTTGTTTCTCCACAGATTGTAACACTTGCAGATAAGTGCCCAGTAAAATGTCCACGGCTTCTACGTCCATCATATTAATGATATCGGCAACGGAAAAGACGACAACATGATAGTCATTGTGTAATTCTTCAGCCACCTTATTCAGAATCGTGGACTTGCCACAGCCACGATGTCCAATCACCAGCATTTTTTTAAAACGCTCAGTAATGCGGATGGTGGTAATGATCCCTTTCACAGAATCCTTAGTAAAATCCTCAATATAGAATTTTTGCAGCCGTTCACCTTTTAACGGTTGACTGTCAAAATTATTGTAGGCTTCTTTGAAGGCATCGTAGTTTTTGTTAGGCATATTTTGGCTCCGCGTCTTAAAATTAAATTTTTTTATAATATCATATTTCAACGACTGAGTGGTTTTTGATAATGTCACTATGCAAGGAAACAAACATTTTTCGGTAGTCCTTACTTATGGGTGATGGAGTCCAAGATTTATCTTGGAAAAGCCAAACGAAAGTTGGGCTACTCCGATAAATAATATCAATATCACCCACATTTCGGGACTACTTGATATTATTAGGGCTTAAAAAAAATGGCATTGGTTCAGTTCAATGTCACAGATAGGGCGAGGTACTTAGGTAACTCCAAAAAATTAACATACCAAAAAACATACACATTTAAGCTTAAGGTGGGCAAAAAAGACCTGGGTGGCCTACGTTTTGATGGCATTCTTTTAACTCGTTGATTTAATTTAGAGCAAAACCTTCAAGGTTTCCAAAACCTTGAAGGTTTATAACTGAAAGTTATGCCACCATAAAGGTAGGCACGTCTGCTTTGTGATTATTCATTCATGGGTGGACAACAGTTCGCACTATAAGAAAGGATTTATAAGTCATGCACGCATTTTAGTGGAAGCGGAAAAAGGATTTTTATCTATCTCATTTATTATAAAAAATCCTTGTCGTTATTGCTGATAAAAAACGACAAAGATTATTAATAAAGGATTTCAATGCGAGCGCGTAGCATATTTTTATCCTTTCTTATATATAATCCCTTTGTACAGGACAAAAAAGTGTTCAAGTCGTGATGCTATCGCTTTTTTGGCGATAGTATCACTAAAAAATAACCAGATTTTATCGCTGCTTTAAGTCTTGGGATAGATTTATTTGGAACGAGACACATTATAATTATGTGAGCCACAAAAGTGATACTATCGCGGGGGTGGAGCGATAGCATCACAAAATATTTTTGGTCCTGTACATAGATATAATCCTTGTAGTTCTTGCGGTAAAAAATCAGCTCAAGATATCAAGTCCTTTCCGTTCAACTAGGTTTAACAACTTCAGTGAGGTACCCTTGGGTTTGATTTTTCCATTTTCCCATCTCCATACTGTAGAAGGGCTAGTATTGAGATAAACCGCAAAAATCGCTTGACTGACCTGGTTTTTTACTCGGATCTGCTTGATTTGTTCTGGGTTATATCCTTTAACGGGTAGAACGCGCTGCGTATCAGATTCACGCAGAGTTTTCGTATCCATCAGGTCAGCCTTATTTAGTCCTTTAGCGGTTTCGTGAACCACTTTTGGTATTGATTTATCCATCATAAACCTCGATTATTTTTCCAGTATAAACCACTTTTTATAAGTGATTATTGATTATAACTCAACAATTGCTTTGCTCATCGTTTTAAGGTTATTTTGCTGATTTTAGCAAAGCCTTATAGACTCAATGATCAATGCTCAAGTTTTTATAATAGCTTGATTTATCAATTTTTTTAAATCGCCTATTTCAATAAAGTCAATAACATCAATTATTTTTATCAAGTAAAAACAATGACTTCGCATGAAAGTGCTTTGCAAAGCCATGCTGGTTTTTACTAAAAACTTGAGCATTAAGTATATAAGGAGTTATCCTTGATTTTTCAATGATAGGGTTTCCGCCCAGTGGTTTGTTATAGTATTCCTGATAACGATTTTGGTAACAGAGAGAGTTTTGGCAAACGTTTCTCGGTTTAGGCTTAAAGGATTTATGCTATCCATTAAAGGGTTGAACACTATCACTACTTATACAGGACTATACTTGCCACCGTCATAAATTGAGCTTTTTTGATTTTTCGATTCTAAAATAACTCTTTGAATTGAAATAAAAAGTGTGTATACCAACGATTGGACTTCTGAGCCTAACATTGTCAAACTATAAGCGATGCATAATCAACCCTTCATTAGGCACAGCTGCCTGCGCTAATTCTACTAAACGCGGATGATGTGTCAAAAACAAAATCTGGGTTTTTTGCCCCAATTCCCCCAATATCTCCAGCGTCGCTTTAGAACGTTCATCGTCAAAATTAATCAGAATATCATCTAAAATCAACGGGATAGGTGAACGTTTATCAATATAACGTTCAAGACTAGCCAGCCGCAACGCTAAATAAAGTTGATCGCGTGTCCCATCGCTCATGCCAGTGGTGGGAATACCCGCACTCTCCGGGGTACGCTGCCCCATCAAAATCGGTTGATCACTACTACCCTGATAGTCGGTTTTAAGAGCACAAAAACTATTTAACGTCAGGCGTTGAAATAATTCGCTGGTTCGTTTCACCACCGGCCCTTGATGTTGTTCACGATAACGCTCTATTGACTTTCGCAGCACTGAGGCTGCGAGATGAATTTGCATATAGCGTTCACTTAAATGCTGCATTTCGGCCAAAGCCAATTGGGCTTCATCAGCTGCTTGAGCGGCATTGGCGTTACCATCCATTTGTTTTAGCAGTGTGCGTAGCTCACCAATACTTTGGTCAATGCCAGAGCGTTCTTGTTCCATCTGTTGAACTTGCTCTTGGTAGCTTTGCAATTGTCCCGGTAATTGATCTATATCCACCGCGGCCGCCGCTTTCGCCAAGTCCGCTAATGACATGCCCTCGCCTTGCTCCAATAATTGTTGTTCAACCTCCACCAATTCTCGTTGCTGCTCTTTTTTATGCGAAGACGCTTGTTCGGCCGTTTCCAAAGCAGTCAGATTGTGACAATGCGCTTGTTCTAGTAAGGCCTGTAAATGCGCTTGTGAGGTTTTGACTTGCTGACTGGCATTGGTGAGGCGTTGCTGCTCAGCGCGTAAACGGTGCTGCAATTGTTCAGAGCGTGTTAAGTCTTTCTCGGTTTGACTTAAGCGATTAGATAATTCTGGCACCACTTGTTCGGCCGCTTCGTTGACTAATTCGGGGGCAATCCATTGTACTAAGGCTGCCACATCACGCCGAAACAGATCCGCATCTCTTTGCATCAATCCGACCCGGCGCTGCAAACCATTGGCTTTGTCGATTTTGTTTAAGACGTGATCTAAATCGTTAAGTACGTTGCGGACCGTTTCGGGCGGCGTATCGGGTGCTAAGTGCAACAGGGTGATGGCTTGTGCCCAGTCGGTTTGCCACCGTTTTAAGGCATCGTTAGCTTGTAATTGGGCAGCCTCACCACGTTGTTGTTCTCTGGCTAAGTTATTGATTTCTAACTGTAAATTTTCAAGTTGGCGTTGCAGATTGGTGACTTCATTCACACAGACATTGCCTTGCTCAATTAAATCTGATAAGTGCTTTAAAATTTCCCCTTTTATAAAAGTCTTTAAGAGCGTGATGGCTTCGGTTAATTCTTGGCAAAGCGCAGCGATTAATTGTTGCCGCTCTTGTAATTGTTGGTGACGCTCTCGCAACACACTGGCTTGTTGGCGTAAACTGAGAGACTCGTTTAACCAACCTCGCATCTCGGCAGGTGTCCAAGGTTTGAGGCTGGTGGATTTCCAACTGTCTTCCCATTCCGTCTGTAAATTGGTGATTAACGTTTCTACACTATGCCATTTTCTCGTTTGTTGTTCTTGTTCTAGCTGGGCACTTTGTTGTTCAGCCAATAACATAGAATATTCCGCAACGCGACTGGCTTCACGGCGTAAGCGATCTGACAATTCATCGACATAAAGCATGGCTTCTTCAAACGCTTGATACAAGTCGTTAATTTTCATTCGCCCTATTGAGGTAGGCAGTTCAGCTTCGTCTTCGTCAAAACTGAGCGTTTGGGTACTGCCTATTTTGCTAAAGAGAGATGGCGTTGCTTCATTGATTTCGCCAAACAGGGAAAGATTCGTTTTTTCTTTAGTCTCTTTCGCTTTCCCTTTGGTTTTGGATTTATTTAGCAGTTGCCAATATTTTTGCCGGGCTTGTCTCGCTTTTGCCAGTGCATCTTCGGTGGGGATTTCCCCCGCCCAAGATAAGGCATTAATTTTTTGCGTAGAACGCTCATTCCGTTGCCGTGCTTCCAAAAGACGTTCTTTAATGCGTTGCCGATCAATTTCATATTCATTAAAGCGACGATCAAAACTATCAATTCTTTCCATCCTTGGCAATGCTGCTTGTTCCAAACTCTCTAAATTGCCAGTCCAGCCGAGCTGTTTTAAGCCAATTTCCGCTTGTAGCAAAAGCCGGCGCACGTCATACTCATCTTTTGCCTGAATTTCTTCTAAATTACCATGTTTACATGCCCGTGCTAAAGCGGCTCGTAACACGGTTAAATCCGGCGATATTGGCAAGGCTTCCAAAGTTCTGCGATGTTGTGCCAACTGTTGCGTCAATTCTTCTAAGCGTTTTGCGATGCTGCGCTGTTTTTCATGCAACGCCGGCGCTTTATCAGCTAACGTTTTCATAAGTTCACGTTGTTGATTTGTTACTGCCAACTGGGCTGCCACATCTGGCAAATCCAAATTGGGATAAATGCGCCGTAACAAAGCACGCGCTTCACCTTCGACTGTCCGCATTTCAGTACGGACACCCGGCAAATCACGAGCGGCTTTTTGATGACTGCCCAAACGTCCTCGCAAATCATCAATAGTCTCTTTTTGTGCCAATAACGCTTTTGAAATTTTGATGGCGTTAATTTGGCTTTGTAATTGCGCTATATCTTGTCGAGTTTGTTCTTCTTGAGCATTCGCGGTACGCAAAGCCAGTTTGACTTCAAAGTGTTTTGCCGCAGCATCATCAGGTAATAGAATAACTCCGGCAAGATTAGCCAATTCTGCTTTAAGTTCTTGATGCCGCTGTAATAAAGGGCGTGTGCGCCGAATACGTTCCAAGCGGTGTTGCTCAGCGCGAAGTGTTTGTAATTGGTGCGTTAATTGGACATGTTGTTGCTGCGTTTCATCCAGTTTTTTGGCTTGATCACTCCATTGGTTAGGTGACAATGAACTGTCTTGAACACGTTTACAGGCTTCTTTATAATCCCGTATGGTTTTATTTAACAATGGTTTAGAACCGCGAGCTTTGAATAACTCATCTTTTTCCTTATCCAATTCAGCCAACACTTCATGCACTTTCAAACTACCGGTGCCCGCTTCAAATAAACTTTTCCCAACATCGCCACCATCATTCAGTAAATCTTCGCCACCCTGCCGCAACTGTTCATGATTAAAACAACATAACGCGGTAAATTGCGCCTCTTTCATTCCCCCAAGGAAGATTTGCAAACGTTCTTCATCCAAGGGTTTATTATGAATATCAAGCAACGTATTTTTGCGCCCTTTACGCCGATAACAAATTAATTCGTCATCGTTGTCCCCCTGCAATCGTGCCCCGATGCGTAATTGATCATTGGCATGGAAATAAGCATCTTGGGTACGTTCAGGAATTCCGAAAAATAAATGCGTTAAAGCGCGACGCATACTACTCTTTCCGGCCTCATTGGCACCATAAAGAATATGTAAACCTAACTTGTCGTCAGAAAACGCTAAGGTTTTATCAGTAAATAAACCAAAAGCCACTAAATGGAGTTGTAAAATTTTCATGTTGTTATCCTTTTTATAGTCTATAGCTCGTAAGATTTTACATAGCTTACGGATAGTATCCCTTCGAGGGATGCTATCCGTCAAGTCGTAAGATTTTACATAGCCTACGGATAGTATCCCTTCGAGGGATGCTATCCGTCAAGACTTGTGAAATTATTTTTCTGAAAAGCTATATTTCTCATATTTGGCAGCTGGTTATTCTATGGAATCGAAGGCTATTGAGGTTGCCGGCTGCCATCTGATCGGTTACGTCTGGAGGCTACTGGTATGCGCCAAATGACACCACGTTAGTACAGCGAATCCCAGAAATAAACGAATAAGTAGTGGTGCAATGTGAGTGATGGAGTCCAAACGACGCTAAAGTTTCGCTCCGCGAAACTTTAGCGTCGTTTTTAGTTTGGTAAGCTCAGCCTTCCTTGCGTTTGGACTCCTTTCTGGTTCTGCGTTTTTCGGAGAACAACTTGAACATCGAAAACATATCACCCATATTTCAGGATTACCACATTTTATTTCGCCTCTACTTTTATTTTTACCCTCAAAGGGGCTTTTTTATTCCCTTGCAATATTTTAGGCTCAAAAATGTGATAATTGGTTATCACGAGTTTGGCATTCCGTTGTTCTAAGCGGGGTATCAAAGATTTTGGTACCAACCGCTGAATATTCGCGCCCCTATTAATCAAGTGATATAAAATTGGAATCGCCATCACTACCGTTTTTCCGGTACCGGTTGCCATTTTAAAAGCGATGCTAGGCATATTAAGGGTAGTATCCTCACTCACTCGTTGCACGGTTTTCATTTGTAATAGGCAATAGGTAATAGATTTTGGGTTAATTTCAAAAGTAAGTTTAGATGATGAGATTTTTTTGGACACAGCTAGTAAGGAATCCATTAGTCCTTGAGCCCCTTCTTTATTACGGCTACCAATATAAACTCCTATAATTTAACGTGTATCAACATCTATTCTTACCAAATCCAATAACAAAAGGCCACATCTCATCACATTGCACGGTTAGCCGGCCCTTTTTTTAGGTTTGACATTAATTTTGCGTGGCACACCATCATATTTGTTATTGACATCATTTCGTAACCATTTTTCAGAAACACCCGTCATTCTAGCATAGCCTGCACTTAAAGATGTTCCCAAATGATTTGGTTAAGAAAGCAATACAAATAATTGAAAGTAATAACTACAAGGATTGCTTATAATAAAGGATTAAAACCCAAACGTTATTGTCTTGATAAATCAGTCTCGATTAAATCCCTTATAAAATACCATCCTTGTTGTTCTGGTTTTATGAGTTAAGGAAAACCCTAAATGCAATATTGGTATTCATTGACAATTATTTTATTAATCATTAGCTTATCCATCAAGGCCGAAGTGACTCTCGACGGTACGCTCGG
>QNER01000016.1 GCA_003646175.1 Candidatus Parabeggiatoa sp. nov. 1 | reverse complement strand
TTGGCTTGCAACAGATTCACATAAGTCACAACTCTATTAGAAAGTTCAGCATGAGTAATCACTTTCGACAAGTAATTAATACCTATAAAAAGCGAGTTAATAATTGTGGTGTAATACCCAAGTTGTTTTTCTACAGAAAAATCATCCACCAAGTTTCTTCTGGCTTCAATGGCATTCAGTTCGGTAAAATTAATCTCCATCGTTTCCTTAATTTCATTGCCAAATGGCTTAAAATTAAAATGTTTTACCAAAGAATCTAGTTTTTTTATCGCGTTATCCGTGCTAACTCTTTGCACCTGAAGTTCTTGGGCAAATCTTGCCCCTTGACTGCCAATAAAGCCGGCAGACATGCCCCTTTCTTTTTGCAATTCGTGAATCAATGAACTTGATTTGACAGCCAGTTCAGATAACTCCTGCAATAGGTTCATTTGATTGACGATTTCTCGCTTTTCCAAGGTGCTATCTATCGTGAAATAAACCAGTCCAAGAATTGGGATAGCTACCATTAAAGCGAGTTTATGACTTATTTTGATATTTTTTAACATAGCTAATTTGCGAATTGCGAATTTTGGACGGCGAATCGAGAATTGACTATTTTTTATAACCCATTAAATATACATACTTGGGCAAAAACCTCAGAGGTTTTGTGACAGAGATATGTACGTGGGTATATTCTTTATTGTGATGTCCCTAAATGGTTAACCCTTTTTTAACTATTATAATAAAATCAATAAACTGTGTTAATACTTGCGAGTAAATAGGATTGATAGCATCACTGCGAGCAAGTGTGCAAGTAAATCATTACTCCAAGCAAGTACAACGAATTGACGAAAAAAGCGAATTGATTAATTAAGGTATCTTTTGGTTAAATTATTGAATTAACTTAAAAATGATAATATTTGTTCTGCCTATCTTTCTAAAAGGTTTAATTCGTTTTTTTTCGTTAACTCGTTGTACTCAATATCGGGTTAAGTAAGTGCTATTAGGCTATCCACCATTTATTGTTCACAATACCACTGTGCATAGTTTGATAAACTCCCGCTCAAAATTCGTAACGTTCATCACCCCTTTTTCCATAATTGGATTGGCAACATGGGTGACGAATAGCGGCACAACCGGCAAGCTAAATTTGGATATCACCACCTTAACATTTTTGCCACCAACATTGATTGTCCCATTTTAAGTACCTAGGCAAAAATTGACAGGGATGTGATTTTTTAGAAATCAATAACTTAACAGTGTTCAAATACCCGATAACTTATGCCAAGGTACTTAGAATGATCATCCAATTTAACAACCGTTTTCCCAACCACTAACACTTCATACAATTTTCACAGTTGGCTTTAGCAAAAATATTGATTTCTTCGTCGCCTACATAAGTCCGAACAAAGTGTTTGGAAATATCCAGTTGATGATGGGATTTCAAATAGGCGCGTCATTTTCCAAATGCCTCGTTTTCCAACGCATACGCCATACTTTTTGACACGCCACTTAACGGGTGTCAGGTATTACGCACAGAGTTTTCAGTTTGTTCTTGCGCTTTTGCCAAACTTTCTATTGCCGCTTCGGTGCGTTCTTGCGCCTTGGCAAGGTTTTTGACAATGTTCTTGAGTTCGCTGATGTCGGTTTCAGCACTTTTTTGCCCTATGGTCAAACTTTCTAATGCCTTTTCGGTGCGTCCTTGCGCCTGCGCCAACCTGTTGGTTGTTTGCCCAAGTGCTTTGACAATCTCCTTGAGTTCATTGAACTCAGTTTTCGTGACTTGCGCTTCGCGGTGCTGTTCAATTTCATCCTGCCAGCATCACTTCTTTTGTATTGGCTCCCATTTTTCAAGTTTCGCAGTTCTTTTACGGATACTATCCCTTCTCAGGGATAGCATCCGTTTAAGTAGTATCACTATTTCAAAAGTAACTACTCAGCCCTGAAAGGGCGCTTTATTAAAGCCTAGGGCAGCGCCCTAGGAACTTGCGCCCTTGGAACTTGCGCCCTTGGAACTTGTGCCCTAGGAACTTGCGCCCTTGGAACTTGCGCCCTAGGAACTTGTGCCCTAGGAACTTGCGCCCTTGGAACTTGCACCCTTGGAACTTGCGCCCTTGGAACTTGCGCCCCTTTCACCAGAATAGCAACGAACAAGCTCTTTCGGGGCGATTTAAAATTTTAATTAAACACCAGCACCTGCCGCAAAGCCCCAGGCTATAATAATTCGCACACTTCGGTGCTGAGTAGTTACTTTCAAAAAACCTAAAGCATACCACTGCGTTTAATTTCTAAATAGCGATTAACCATCATCACCGGTAACAACTCAGGCACCGTATCTAAATAAACAATGCCATGACTTTTTAAAGCATCGTGGGTGGCTCGGCGGGAATTTAAATAATCAAGGGTGGCTGCGTGGCGCAACGCATCTTTAAAATTATACACAGGTTGTTCTAGCACTTCATTGAGAATGCGTTCTTGTAAACTGGCGAGTAATACTAAATGTTTTTGCTGGAGCAACCGCAAAGCCGGTAACAATTCGTCGCTGTCTTCATCGCGCAAATTGGAAATCAAGATCACTAAAGCGCGTTTGTTGTGGCGGATCATTAATTGTGTGGCAGCGTTTAAATAATCGCTGGCATGGGTGCTGGGTTGTAAGTCGTACACCGTATTTAATACAACATTGACAGTATTCATGCCTTTGCGTGGGGCAAGCCAACGTTGCTCGCCGCTAAATGTCATTAAGCCTAGCGCGTCACCTTGCCGCAATGCAACATAGGATAATAATAATATAGCATTAAGGGTATGATCAAAATGCGACAATGCACCGTCTTGGGCTAACATGCGCCGCCCACAGTCAACTAAAAAAATAATTTGTTGATCGCGTTCATCTTGATATTCTTTTGAAATCAATTTCTTATGGCGAGAGGTGGCATTCCAGTCGATTTGACGCAACGGATCGCCAGAGCGATATTCACGTAGCTGATGAAATTCTAAGCCTTCGCCCCGCCGGTGCAGCTTACGGATGCCCAATTGTCCCAACCGATTTTCAGCGGCAAACAGAGCATATTTCATCATCGTGGCAAAATTGGGATAAACCCGTATTGGGGTGCTAAGTTGAATATAACGATAATGTTTCCAAAATCGCCACGGTGAGTGATGCAATAAGTGTGCCCCAGCAAATTGTGTCGCGCCACGTTGCTGGGGGCGGATACGATATTGGGTTTCTATACCCGTGTTGGCGGGAAGGGAAATGTGTTGCGGTTGCCCTTGTAAATCGCTGTGGATAGGGTAATCGTCAAAGATTTCTATCAAGCAAGGGGCGGTGGTAGGATTATGGAGGCGGAGAATGACTTCGCTCCACACGCCTAAAGGCAATGAACTGGGAACTTGGCGTTGCACCCGAATAGGGGGAAATCGCCAAACTCGCCAAGCGTCAAAAAGTGCCAATAATAGTAAGAGAATGCCACCGATTTGCCAATAAATCACATTATGTGGGCGCAGGGTGGCAGCGATGGCTAACGTTAACCATAGGAAAAGCCCTAGAAATGCAAATTTTGTGGGTCTCATTTGAGTGTTCCTTTATGGGTGGCAGAATGGTTAATAATAAATTCTAATGGTACGCACGATGGACATTTTTTCTGTTTGGTTCTGAATTTACAGAATAACAATTAATAATTAATATTTTATAGATGACTATTTTATTGAATCTGTCAAAAAGCCTCATAATAAAAATTACCACCTATCAGTTTAGTACAGCGAATCCCAGAAATAAACGAATAAAAATTGGGGTAGTGTCCCACATCGTTAAAAAAATTCTTCAAACGGGCTTCGCAAGATTTTTAAAATTGCCACCACTACTCATTAGGCACTACCAAAATTGGAAAATGACTGAAATCAATTGTTGTAAAAGTACTCATGGTTTTAATTGATTAAATGACAATATCCCCCAAATTCGTTGATTTATTGGATTCGTTGTACTTCATATTCTTTCAACACAGAGACACAGAGTTACACAGAGTTTCACAGAGATTTTCGTTATCTTGATGACTCAAAAGGATTTTTCGCAATAACGACAGAAATGCAATCTTTGCAGTTATTATAAAGGATTAGCTTGAAAAAAGACTAAGCCACTCTCAAAATCCGTTTTGATTAAATCCTTTCTAAAATACAATCCTTGTAGTTGTTATTGTAAAGGATGAACTCGATAAAAGACTAAGCAACTGTCAAAAAATAAGCTGTTCAATTTTCGCACCAAATGAATCGAGAATTTTTATCAAATTTAATCATAAAAATTCAAAGAGTTATTGTTAGACTCAATAAATCAAAAAAACTCACAATGACGATGGTGAGTATAATAGGAGAAATACTTATGATTGATATGCTGATACAAATACCCGGCCCCGTTTTTTTAGTGATTTTTATCATTTTCTCAGTGAATTGCATTATGGTGGCTTGGTTCTGGAGTACTGATGATTCAACCCAGTATCATATGCCCAGCTTAACAAGCCTCAATCCCTTTGAAATTGCTGCATTACGAGATGGGCGCAAAGGGATCATTCAGACAGCACTGTTTAACCTTTGGCAACGCAAATTACTCACAACGAGCGGCACGGAAAAAACCGCGCAAGTTCAGAGAAACGCTTCCGCCACACAGCAACCGGAAGGCGCAATTGAGGAAATGATTTACCAATTCGCGATTCAAAAACGAGAGCCGGCTGATTTTTTTACCAATACTGCTTTGCGAACCCGTCTGGATAGGTTTACAAAACCTATCAATCAGAGATTAGAAAAAAAACATCTAAAGCGCACTGACTCCCAAAAGAAAAGGACTTGGCGGGCATTTTGGGTGACATTGTGCCTTATCCTTGGGTTAGGTGGGACTAAACTTTATTTTGGTCTGATTTATGATCGGCCGATTGTTTTCCTTAGCCTGCTTCTTATTATTTTGCCAATCATTATTTGGATAGTGTTAAAACCCGCTCAACGAAACACTCAACTGGGCCGTCGTTATCAAAAGCGGTTGGCTGAACATTTTGAATGGGTGAAATCTAAAGACAACCGTGGAATAGAGCCAGCCTTCCTAGTGGCTAGTTTTGGCACCAGCGCTTTAGCCAGTTTTGCCGCTTTTGCATCATTTGAACAGGCGTTTTCAAGTACCGATCACCCTGGGACAGCCAGTGGTGGTGGTGGATGCGGTGGAAGTGGAGGCGGTGGTGGCGGTGGTGGCGGTGGTGGCGGTGGTGGCGGTGGTGGCGGATGCGGTGGATGTGGTGGATAATGTCACACAGAATCATTAGCTATTCGTTATGAAAAACGCTATGCCCAGCCCAGCATGTTGCTCCAATGGCAGAGCGTTGCAACTTGCGCTGTGCCCACTGCTATCAGGACAACTATGCACGGGACGATCTGAGTTTTGAACAGTGACTCAAGATAGAGTCCCCCAAAATGGAAAAACCTTTGAGGTTAGCGAAACCTCGAAGGTTTGCATAGAACTTTTCACTGATAGCTATCGCTGATTTTGCGGGTTTCGCGGATTTCGCGGATTACTGTGCTTTGAAAGCGAAAAGAGTTTTCCGTTTTCCCAACCGTTTTTGGTACAATTATTAACTTTTCAAGTGGTTTATGAAATATTCTGGCTATATTGGCGCAATTTCGTTATTTGGCTACCTTGACTGGGGCATATTTCCATTTTTACTGAAAATACAACGGATAAGCTCTAGGTTGTGTTGACATTTCACAATAAGTCATTGATTTATCCTCAAATGAATATTCATATACTGGAAGTACAGCTTCTTTCTGGATTTTACAGGGATGTGGCTCAATATCTGATTTCACTTTCACCTTTTCAAGGCAGCGAAGTATAACTTACTGAAAATATAGAATAACTTAGGAACTGATGTTACGCACTACGCTTTAAAATGAGTCGGCCAGGGGCAACCATAAAGGATTGCCCCTACATTGAGCTTTTATATTGTCATCTCGGAATCAGTTTTTCTAGAAAAACTTAATGAAGAGATGGGCAATCCCTCGCGGTTGCCCCTTTCATTTAACGGCCATGAATATTCTTAAAACACGAATGGCGAATGACGGCCTTCGCATTTCATTTCACGGCCATCAATAATCTCAAATCGCGAATACCAAACAACGACCTTCGCATTTCATTAAAAACTCTATGACACACAACACTTCAAAATGAGTCCACAGGGCAACCATAAAGCGAAAGCCCCTTTGTGGTTGCCCCCCGTGCAGCCCTTTCACCAAACATCATCATGGTATGGAACTTTTCGCTTTATTGCACGGTGACATCGTCGAAGCAATGTGCGTAACATCAGTTAGGAATTCAAACTCAAATTTAAACGCCTGCCAACTTAATTTTTTTGAACATAGGCATTATGAGAAGAATATTAAGATTAGAGAGAAATTGGGTAAATACCAAGATTATTGGTGTTGCGGTTTTATTCGGGTGTCTATTCTGGATATTTGATAGTATTATTGATTATCTTGTCTTCAATGCGGATAAACAATCTTTTCTAGATATACTTATACTAGAACTCTCCCCTTTTGAAATTTACATTAGAACGGCTTTTATTTTTGCTTCTCTGGTGGGTGGGCTGCTAACCTTAAAGTACATGCAAAAATATAAAAAGAGTGAACAGCGGTTCCGTTCTATTGTTGAGTCCAGCTTTGATTGGGTATGGGAAATAGACAAGAATGGGGTTTACACGTATGCCAGTCCCAAAGCCAAGGATATATTGGGATACGAACCAGAAGAATTAATTGGCAAAATGCCATTTGATCTGATGCCCCCTGAAGAAGCTCAGCGTGTTAGCACAATTTTCAAGAATATAGTTAAGACTCATCAACCCATTACGGCACTGGAAAATACCAATGTCCACAAAGAAGGGAGACACGTTATTATTGAGACAAACTGTGTACCCTTTTTTGATACAAAGGGGGAATTGCTCGGGTTTATAGGGATTGATAGAGACATTACTGAGCGCAAACAAGCTGAAAAAACACTACAGGAGAGCGAGGAAAAATTTCGCAATTTGGTGGAAACCATCAACGACTGGTTATGGGAAATTGACGAAAATAACATTTTTACCTACAGCAGCCCACTTTCACGCGAGTTGTTAGGCTATGAACCTGATGAGTTAAAAGGTAAGTCACTGCTGGACTTCATTCCTGATGATGAAGCCCAACAGGTGGAAGAAATATTGAAGTATAGTGCTGAAAACCACGAATCATTCGTTGGTATGGAAAACATCGTTTTCCACAAAGACGGCCAAGAAATTTTCATGGACTCCAGCGGAACACCCATTTTTGATTCTGAAGGTCATTTTCGTGGCTATCGCGGCATAGGGCGTGACATCACCGAACGCAAACTGGTGGAAGATACGTTTATCAAGGCAAAACGCACACTCCAAGCGCGGAATAGGTTCAATAATCTTCTGGTCCGCTCAACCACAGAAGCACAACTTTTGTCTGAGATTTGTCGCCTGATAGTCAAAATCGCTGGCTATAATCTGAGCTGGGTTGGTTTTGCGAACGAGGATCAAGAAAAAAGCGTGACAGCCGTGGCACAGTATGGTTATGAAGACGGGTATTTAGAAGCACTGACTCTCACTTGGGCCGATGGCGAAAAGGGACAAAACCCTATGGGCACGGCGATCCGTAGCAATAAGCCTGCGGTAGTGCAGAATATACTGGAGAATCCCAATTTTGAACCGTGGTGCATGTCAGCACTCAAAAGAGGTTACGCTTCCGCTATATCCCTACCTTTGCTTGCCAATGACAAAGCCTTTGGTGCGCTCACTATTTGCTCAACAGAACCAGAGGCCTTTGAGGACGATGAAGTTCGTTTGTTGCAGAATTTGGCGAATGATCTCGCGTATGGCATTATCGCTTTGCGGGGTGCGGCTGAACGCCGAGCGGCTGAAAAAACGCTCAGAGAGAATGAACGTTTTCTTCAAGGCGTCTTTGATGCGATTCAAGATGGGATTCGTGTTTTAGATCGTAACTTAAATGTTATCCGCGTCAATGCGTGGATGGAAAAAATGTATGCCTCCCAGATGCCTCTGGTTGGCAAGAAATGCTATGCTGCTTCTCAAAATAGAATCTCTCCATGTTCTTGGTGTCCCTCTCTCAAGTCTATTGAAACCGGCGAAACCTATAGTGAAATCGTACCCTATCCCTCGATTGAAAATCCGCTAGGCTGGAATGAAATGACCACCTTTCCTCTCAAAGATGATGATGGATTTGTGACAGGTATTATTGAATACATCAAAGACATCACTGGGCGTAAGCAGGCAGAGATATTATTAGAAGAGTATAACCGCAAGCTGGAACAAGAAGTTGAGGAACGTACTGAAGCCATCATGGAAAACAATGCATTGATGTATGCTACGTTAGAAGCAACAGCCGATGGCATTTTAGTGGTTTCTAACCAGGATGAAATCTTACTCTATAATCAAAACTTTGTTGATATGTGGCAAATTCCGGCAACCATTTTCAACGAGAATAGCAATTGGAAAATGATGACCTTTGTGTCGCAACAGTTGAAAAACCCTGAACAGTTCCTCGAAAGAGCCGAACAACTGCGAAGTCAGCCAGAGGTGGAACACTGTGATTTCCTTGAATTTCAAGATGGTCGGAGCTACGAACGTTACTCAAAACCGTACCAAATGGACATGAAGGTAGTGGGGCGTGTATTAAGTCTTCGTGACATCACTCAACGCAAACAAGCGGAAGAGGCTTTGCGGGCGAGTGAAAATAAATACCGAAGCATTCTTGCCAACACTTCTCAAGGGTATTGGTTAATAGATGCAGAGTCGAAAACCATAGAGGTTAATGACTCGTTATGCCAGATGCTTGGCTATACGCAGGCAGAACTTATTGGGAGGACACCGATTGAATTTATTGATGAAAAAGAGGACCTGAGACTCTTCAAAGATCAAATCGGCCTACAACAGAAGACTAATCAACGCAATTATGAAATCAACTTGATAGCCAAAGACGGGCATTCTATTCCCACTTGGTTTAATGCTACAACCATTAGAGATGAAGCAAACTTCACAGCTTCATTTGCTATGGTAACAGATCTAACCGAACATAAACAGGCGGAGGAAACATTAGCACGGGCTAAAGAGGCAGCCGAAGCGGCTAACCGCGCCAAAAGTGAATTTTTGGCGAACATGAGCCATGAACTCAGGACACCGCTTAATGGTATTTTAGGCTTTGCCCAAATTCTTAAACGCGACAAAACTTTAAATACCCAACAACTGGATGCCCTTCGCACTATCCAACAGTCTGGTGAGCATTTACTGACCCTTCTCAATGATGTTTTGGATATGTCCAAAGTGGAAGCGGGGAAAATGGAACTGCTCCCCAAGGAGGTTCATTTTCATCATTTTCTCAAAGGTATTGCCGACATGATTATGATTCGGGCCCTGCAAAAACACATCGATTTTATCTACCCGTTTCAGTCAGATTTGCCTATTGCTGTACAAGCGGATGAAACACGATTACGTCAAGTGCTGATCAATCTACTCGGCAATGCTGTCAAATTCACAGATAATGGTCAAGTGATTTTTAAAGTGAACCTGCACGAGAATAAATTCCGTTTTCAGGTTGAAGATAGCGGGCAGGGTATTGCCCCAGAAGAGTTGGAAATGATCTTTCAACCCTTTCAACAGGTGGGTGATCATAAACATAAAAGCGAAGGCACTGGGCTAGGATTACCTATTAGCAAAAAACTTGTGGAGATGATGGGCAGTACGCTCAATGTCAAAAGCCAGCTAGGCAAGGGCAGTGTGTTTTGGTTTGATTTAGTATTGCCTGAGGTTGAAGGGTGGCAACTGGTTGACAAAGCCCCAGAACGGACTATCAAAGGCATTAAAGGAAAAGTTCGCAGCGTGTTGGTAGTGGACGACAAAGAGATCAATCGTGCCTTGCTGGTCAATCTTTTATCGCCCCTAGGTTTCAATGTGCGTGAAGCGGTGAATGGTAAGCAGGGGGTTGAAAGAGCATTGGCCGAACAACCCGAGGTGATTTTAATGGATTTAATCATGCCAGTAATGGATGGTTTTGAAGCGACTCGCCAGATACGTCAATCGGCTCAACTGCCCGAGGTTGTGATCATTGCTGTTTCGGCCAGTGCATTTAAAGAACACCGGGAGGACAGTTTGGCCGCTGGCTGTAACGATTTTATTAGTAAACCCGTGCAAACGAATGAGGTGCTGGAAAAATTGCACGAACATCTGGGGTTAGAATGGATATACGAGGCCGAGCCTTTGACTTCGGATAATGAACCCGTCCCAAAAACGGAACAATCCCTAGTCGGCCCCCCAGTAAATGTGGCTAAAATATTGTATGATTTGGCGATGAGGGGTAATGTAGAGAGTATTATTGAACAAGCCCACCAATTAGAAAAAATCGACAAAAAATTTGGGCCTTTTGCAGCAAAGCTGCGGCAATTGGCTGATGAGTTCCAGACACGGAAAATTCGCGAACTAATCAAGCCCTATTTAAATTAGGAGAATGAAAAAGGCAATCAGGAGTCCAAACGTAAGGAAGGGCAGTCAAGCAAGTTTTTGAAGCAATATTCTATCGTGCGTGCCATTACATCTAGTACAACGGATTTGGGGTATAAACGGTTTTTCATTATCAAAGGTGACGGAATTTTTTAGCCATGACGATTTATTTCGTAAAGAAGTGGTACTCAACTAAACTGATAGGTGGTAACATATTATAAAACTGAACCATATAATGGATAGGGGTTTATGTTATAATAAAATTATTCAGACTGTACTTATTTTTTCAGTATGGTTTTATGATAGTGGCGTTGCGTCACGCTTAGCTTGAGCCGCTAGACACATCTGTCGCGTGCGAAGAACTGGAATTTACCATTCTATATCATTAAAAAGGGTTGTAAACATTTTGTAACTACTCAGCCCTTTCTGGGTGCTTTATTAAAGCCCAGGGCTGCGCCCTTTTCACAACAATAACAACGAACAAGCCCTTTCTGGGCGATTTAAAATTTATAAAAGCCCAGAAAGGGCTTTAAATCATAAACACCTGCACCTTTTCAAAGCACAGGCTATAATAATTCGCACACTTCGGTGCTAAGTAGTTACAACATTTTTTTATGATAATAGAATTAAAAACTGATTCCCAATCCCCTAGAAAAAATAGCGTTATGAACAATATTAATAAAAGCACATTACTCATTGTAGACGATGTCCACACCAATCTAAAACTACTGATGAATTTTTTGCGTGATCTTGATTTTACTGTACAGGTTGCTCAAGATGGCGAAGATGCGTTGGAGCAAGTCGCCTACGCTATGCCCGATCTTATTTTGCTAGATGTGATGATGCCGGGCATAGACGGATTTGAAACGTGCCGCCGGCTGAAAGCGAATGAGGAAACTCGCAACATCCCAATAATTTTTATGACGGCATTGTCCGAAACCGTGGACAAGGTGAAAGGCTTTGAAATTGGAGCCGTTGATTACATCACTAAGCCGGTACAACAAGAAGAAGTGCTTGCCCGTGTTACCGCACACCTGACGTTAAGTCAACAACAAAAAATGCTGGAAAACCAAACAATTGAGTTACAGCAACAGAATAATGAGTTGGAGGCTTTTGCTCACACCGTCGCGCATGATCTTAAAAATCCACTAAATGCCGTCTACGGCTTAACAGGTTTGCTGATAGATGATCTTGATGATTTGTCAAAACCAAAAGTTTTAAAACATTTAAGCACCATTGAACAAGCAAGCTTAAAAATGGCTAATATCATTGATGCTCTACTGTTATTGGCCAGTGCGCGTAACGAGGAAGTGCAGATGAAGACCATTAATATGGTTGAAGTCGTCGCTGGGGTGCAGCAACGTCTGGAGCAAATGATTGGACAATACCAAGGCCAAATTATCACACCGACAACATGGCCCATTGCACAAGGCTATGCACCTTGGATTGAAGAAGTATGGGCCAATTACCTTAGCAATGGCTTAAAATATGGTGGCACCCCGCCCCATTTGGAATTAGGCGCAACCCCTGATGAAACAGGTTATATCCGCTTTTGGGTGCATGACAATGGGCCGGGACTTGACTTGGAAAAGCAAAACCATTTATTTGTGCCATTTAGCCGCATTAGTCAAGCCCGTATTGAAGGACATGGCTTGGGATTATCTATTGTGCAGCGAATTGTGGAAAAATGTGGGGGACAAGTCGGTATAGACAGCCAAGTGGGGCATGGCAGTACTTTTTATTTTACATTACCAGTAATGGGTAATGGGTAAATCGTTCTAGCCAAAGGGTTGTTTTTTTAGCATAAAGACATCAATCAATTACCAATTACCGATTACCGCCCCAATTCTCAATGATAAAAAGAAATAGGGGGTTGGGTTCTAGGCTGTAACAGTGACGGATACTATCCCGGAAAAAAGGGATAGCATCCGTTTGAAGTTTTAACAAAAACGGATACTATCCCGGAAAGAAGGGATAGCATCCGTTTGAAGTTTTAACAAAAACGGATACTATCCCCCAAAAAAGGGATAGCATCCGTTTTAAATATATGAGGCTTAAAATGAGTTACATAAAAAAAGTAGAAATAAGCAAATTATTTGGGGAATTGGAGATTAATTGGATTCTTGATCCCAAAGTGAATATTTTGATTGGCAAAAATGGGAGCGGAAAAACGACATTATTACGTTTAATCAGAAATGTTATGATGTCAAGTCATGGTACATTTTTGTCTTCGGATTCGGGTATAGACGCTATTAGAATCGAATTGGCTGAAAATAAATATATTTCTGCCAGCAAAGAAGAGGCTCTATTTCAGCCTCATGCTAATAAACTAGTCAAACCGCTTCATCATATGAACGATGAAGTTCCATTGAGTGGGGTTTATAGAGTTGAATCAAACCTGTTTCCTAAAGAAAAAAATAATAATTTTTCTGAGGTTATTAATCTGTGTTATGTCAACACATTTGAAATGTCTCTTGAAGACGTTGACGTATCAAAAAGTCGTAAAGCGTCTAGTGTGAAAACTGAACTGGATGTTGTTTTAGAGCGTTTAATGAATGATTGGAAAAGTTACTTGCTCAAACTAAAAATTTTAGCTGAAAAAGTCACGGTTTCTTTTGACAAAAAAATCAGACAGTTAACGGCTAAGGAAAGTGTTGACGTAAATGATCTTCAAGCACTGAAAAACTTATTAAACGAAAAAACTGAACAAATTGATGACATCAATTTTTATAAAAACCGGTTCATTCAACGGATAAATGCTTTATTTTCTGATTCAAACAAACGGATAGATTTTGATAAAAGTAACGCCATTATTTTTAGAAACCACAATGGCAAATATTTTTCCGTTTACGAATTGTCTTCTGGCGAAAAGCAAATGTTAATTATTCTGTTAAATGTATTGGTTCAAGAAAATCAACCCAGTATCATTTTAATGGATGAACCAGAAATTTCCTTACATCTTGCTTGGCAACATAAGTTAATAGATATTATTCAAAGTCTTAATGATAACTGTCAACTTATTATTGTGACGCACGCTGCTGGTGTTTTTAGTAAAGGGTGGCAAGATAAAATAACTAAAATGGCAGATATTACAACCGGACAATCTTAATGAAAGACTTGAACATTGATGAAAAAAAAGCAGAAAAGACTTTGCTGGATAATGATTTTCCGGATATTGATGACAGAAATGCAGAAAATATTCAGTTGGATATTGATATTGCCTGCTATGTAGAAGGTATGGAAGATGTGCATTTTTGGAAAGATGTATTTGATTCGTTTGCGCCAGAATTAAAAATTATTTTTTATCCGTATTCAAGGGAAAATCGTCTCAAAAGCGGTAAAAAAACAATCTTAACTGAACATAATATAAAAAATGCCGGTGCAAGTCTCATATTATGTGTTGATAGTGATTTAGAATATCTACTCAAAAACGAGCCATTATTTAGCCATCCTTATATTTTTCACACTCATACCTATTCCATTGAAAATTATAAAATTTTCCCGGAGGCTTTGGCGCGTATTGTCGAAAAATCATCAGAACCGAATGCAGATAAGCCGCTTTTTTCTTTTGTTAATTTCATAAAATACTATTCAAAAGCCGCTTATCCACTTTTACGTTATATTTTGTATTTTGAAAAGATAAAACTTGAGCAAATGGCGAGTAAACAACATGACATCGTTTCTGAACCCCTTCTTTCAGAAAATGAATTAAAATCGGTTTTTTGTATTAAACCAACTGAAATTTCTCTGGCTGATAATGCTAATGATGTCATTGAAGGATTAAAAGATCGTATTTCTCATTTGATTGAGAAAATCAAGAAAAAGCACACCGATATTGACTTAAGTCAAATAGATAGTGCTTTATCTGAGTTGAACATAAAGGAAGAACAGACTTATTGGTATCTTAATGGACACATCATGTATGACTGTGTTGCCAAAATAATGATGGGTAAAGTGATAGGTGATTATCGAAAAGAAAAAAGGGAGTGGTTTAAATTGCAGGAACAAACCGAAATATTAAAAACGAAACAAAGGGAATATAATAATCGTATCAAAAATATTGATTGGAAAACGCTTATGAGTGACGGATATATGTATTGTTTCATCTCCTTAAACAGATGTCCTCCAATTCAAAAGATAAAGCAAGATGTGGAAACTATATTATCGCCATGATTTTAATATATATAATTTATTGAAAAACAATAAAATAACACCTTAATTTTCAAAAACAAAAAAGAAATCTTTTTCAACACAGAGAACACAGAGTTACACAGAGTTCCACAGAGATTTTACAAATAGTCACTTAAATAAACCTATTTTCATGAGTACTTCGTTTACGTCACCATTTTTATTACCCCAGACTCTGTGTAACTCTGTGGTACTCTGTGGACTCTGTGTTAAAAATAGTGTTTGAACGAAAACGTTCTCCCGCACCTTTCAGTTTGTAAAAATCTTTTTCAACACAGAGAACACCGAGTTACACCGAGTTTCACAGAGATTTTACAAATAGTCACTTAAATAAACCTATTTTCATTAGTACTTCGCTTACTTCACCATTTTTATTACCCCAGACTCTGTGTAACTCTGTGGTACTCTGTGGACTCTGTGTTAAAAATTGTGAGTGTTTTGAACTCGCATGAATTCAAGCTTCACTTCAGCACAAATAACACAAAAGATGTGCTTAAATCGTTCAACTGCCGGTGGTGTTTACAAAAGTCAAGGTGATGTTTATAAGAATATAATGGATAACATCCCTTGAAGGGTTCCTATCCGTCACGGCTTGTGAAAACAAAAGTCGTTTTTTTCGTTTATTTTTCTACCCTTTTACCTATTACTTATTACCCATTCAAAAATGTTTATCAATTACCTCAATCACTTCATCTCCAAACGATCTCAAAAAGTGCCTTTGAGAACCGTTATCATTGTGCCGTTTGTGATACAAATCTTCGCGGTAGTCGGTTTAACCGGTTGGTTATCATTTCGCAATGGCCAAAAAGCCGTTCATGATCTCGCCACCCAGTTACGGAGCGAAATCACTACGCGCATCGATCAATATCTCAACAGCCACACCTTAATACCCTATCGAGCCAATCAAATGAATGTCAATGTGATTGAGCTTGGCTTATTGAATTTAAACGATATAAACTCGTTGGAACATCACCTATTGCAACAAATACAACAGTTTAAAACCGTCAGTTATATCGGTATCGGTACCGAAAAGGCCACCTATGTCGGCGTACAACGGTTTTATAATGGCACTGTCCAGTTGGAAATCTTAGATCAAACCACCGGTGGCGCGCTCGAAATATGGGACACTGATAGTGGTAAGCGTACCCAACTTAAAACCAGATTGCCCAATTATGATCTTCGGAATCAATCTTGGTATATTGATGCTGCCAATGCTAAACAACCGGTTTGGAGTAATAAAACCGATTTTTCCAGTCTGCGTACCCCACTTTCGATTAATCAGCCTATCTACGATAATCAGGATAACCTACTGGCCGTCGCAACCACAGATATAAATGTCTTAGAAATCAGTCAGTTTCTTTGTTTACTAAAAATTGGTCAGTCCTTTATCATGGAACGTTCAGGCCAGATGATCGCCACTTCGATTTCTGAAAAACCAGATTGTAATACCAAAAAACCGCAAATCCATTTAATAAATCAAGCCATGGGTGTCGGTCAACAAAGCCAAGTGCTTAGCGATCAACGGCCAACCATCCAAACTTTAACGCCTTATTTCCAGTACCAAACTGAACCGTCCAACACCAGCCAAGAAACGTTAACTCAGGCTGCGGTACACCATTTGAACCAACACTTTGATGATCTCAACACCATCCAAAACCGACAAAACCTTGATTTTACTAACAATGGCCAAAAATACTTTCTTCAAGTGAAGCCATTTGCAGATAAATGGGGGCTAGATTGGCTTATTGTGATTATGGTGCCAGAAGCTGATTTTATGGCGCATATTGACACCAATATGTATTACACTATTTTACTGTGTCTAGCCGCGTTGTTCGTTACCATTTTAGTAGGCATCTTCACGGCCCAATGGCTTATCCAACCCCTGCTACGTTTAAACACCGCAGCCAAAGCACTCGCTAACGGTGAATGGCAACAGAAGGTTGAAGTTGAACGTCAGGATGAAGTGGGGGAACTCGCTAAATCATTTAAGCGTATGGGCAAGCAGCTACAAGAAATGTTTACGGCCTTAACAACTAAAAATGCCGAACTGCAACGCCTAGATAAACTCAAGGATGAATTTTTGGCCAATACCTCCCATGAATTGCGGACACCCCTTCATGGCATTATTGGCATTGCAGAATCCATGATTGATGGAGCGACGGGACAACTTTCTCTCCATATGAGCGAAAAATTATCCATGATTGTTGCCAGTGGGCAGCGTCTTTCCAATCTGATTAATGATATTCTTGATTTTTCTAAACAAAAACACAAAAAAATTGAGCTGCAATGCCAGCCAGTGGATATACGAGAAACCGCATATTTTGTGCTAAGGTTCTGCCAACCCCTTGTTGGCAAAAAGGATTTACAACTGATTAATGCCATTTCCCCTCACATTCCACAGGCAAACGCGGATGAAAAGCGCGTACAACAAATTTTACATAACCTCATTAGTAACGCCATTAAATTTACTGACAGAGGGTGTATCGAAATTTCGGCCGAAGTAAGAGAGCGAATCGGGGAAAACGACATACCTCGTCCCGAATTAGCAATGACTGTCTCTGACACTGGCATCGGTATTCCAGCCGACAAAACTACCCAGGTGTTTGAATTATTTGAAAAAATAAAAAATTCTGTTCAACGTAATGGGACCGGTTTAGGTTTAGCTGTCACGAAACAGTTAGTGACATTGCACGGTGGTGAAATTTGGGTGACATCGACGGTTGGCGTGGGTTCACAATTTACCTTTACTCTCCCGATTTCCAATCATCACTTATCAGCAATCAGTTATCAAAACGCTGCGACCAAACAGCCTGAAAGTGTCACGACATTCGTGTCAACGCTTAAAGACTCTGCGCCTATCAAAAGCAGTGAAGTCAACGGGTTAACGGGTTTTGAGGGCCAAAGCGTTGATGCGTTAGCAAGTGATGACCCAAATGTTGACGCTTTGGCGGGTTCTGTAGCAGCACCTCAAGGTTTGATACGGCCAGAAAATGAGCAAAGTGAGATTTTTAAAATTTTAATTGTAGATGACGAGCCGGTGAATCTTCACGTTCTCACTAATCATCTGTCTTTGTACAACTATACCATTGTTCAAGCGTCGTCTGGTTTTGAAGCCTTAGCTACCCTTGAAAAACAGGAAATACCGGATTTGATTTTGCTTGATGTGATGATGCCTCGCATGACTGGCTATGAAGTTACACAAAAAATAAGGGAACGTTGGGAAGCGAATGAATTACCTATTGTATTGTTGACTGCCAAAAATCAAGCGGCTGATTTGGTGATGGGATTAGAAGTGGGTGCTAATGACTATCTCGTTAAACCCATTTCAAAAAGTGAACTCATTGCCCGCATCAAAACGCATCTTCATATCAAACAGCTCAAAGCGGAAACCTTACGCCTAGCCATTGAAAGTGAAAGAAGACTGACGCAATTTTTAGAAGCAGTGTCGGTTGGGGTATTCGTGATGGATGCCAATGGTCATCCTTATTACGCTAATCATAAAGCACAGCAATTACTGGGTAAAGGTGTTATATCAGAAATCACGGTTGAACAATTAGCTTCTGTTTATCAAATATATCTGGCAGGAACAGAGCAACTCTATCCCAATGATCGTCAGCCCGCTGTACTCGCATTACAGGGAAAAAGTGTGAGCGTTGATGATATGGAAATCCACCAATCAAACCAACAGATTCCGGTAGAAGCTTGGGGAACCCCCATCTTTGATGAAAAAGGGCACATTACCTACGCGATCATCGCCTTTGCCGACATTACGGAACGTAAACAGGCTGAAGCGGAGCGAGAACGGTTTAATAGGCAATTGGTTCAACTCAACAAAGAGTTGGAGGTTTATTCTCACACGTTAGAGGGAAAAGTCGAAGAACGCACGCACAAATTGCAGAAAGCCAAAAAGGAGGCCGAAAATGCGTTACAACAGTTGCAAGCTACGCAACAACAGTTGGTTGAAGCTGCAAAAATGGCCGATTTGGGCAATCTAGTTGCCGGGGTTGCTCATGAAATCAATACCCCTATCGGTATCGGTGTCACAGCGGCTTCTCGACTGGAGACGATTACCAAAGAACTGACTCAGAAATATGAAACACGTCAAATGAAACGGGCTGATTTAGAAAAATACTTGAAATCGACCCAACAGGGCAATGAATTGATTCTGAAAAATTTGACCCGTGCGGCGGAATTAATTCAAAGTTTTAAACAAGTGGCTGTCGATCAGACAGGTGATCAGCCGCGTACTTTTGCACTCGAAGTATATCTTAATGAAATTTTGATGACTTTAAAGCCCGAATTCAAGCGCACCAAACATCAAGTGTCAATTATATGTGATTCCCATATCACATTATCCAGTTACCCCGGTATATTTTCTCAAATTTTCACCAACTTGATTATGAATTCTTTGATACACGGGTTCAAAACGCAACCAGAAGGACGGATGACAATTACGGTTCTTCAAGGCGAAGGGAAAATGGCAAATACGTTAACTTTGCGGTATTCTGACAACGGCAATGGCATTCCCGCCAATGTCATCAATCACATTTTTGATCCCTTTTTTACGACCAATCGTCAAGGCGGTGGCAGTGGTTTAGGGTTACACATTGTTTTTAATTTAGTGAACCATAAATTAAAGGGGAATATTCGTTGTGAAAGTGTTGAAGGCGAGGGGACAACGTTTATCATCCAAATTCCAACGCAGGACCTGTGAGGTGCAAGGTTCGCCTGAAACGAATGGACTTCTCGGCGTGAAACTGTTATGAAATTACGAACAAAAATGTTGAGTTTATCGGCCTTTCTTGCTGTGTTCTCGGTACTCCTGACGGCTCTATTCGCCCATCAAATAGCCAGTACCCAAATTCAGCATGCCCTCATTGAGCGTTCTAAAAGTCATCTTTTTTCTATCCGAGATGCTAAAAAGGCCGAAATCGAGGAATACTTTAACCAACTATTTAACCAAGCTCAAATTTATGCGAATACCGGAATGGTTATTGAAGCGATGCGTGGCTTTCAAGAGGCTTTTCCCAAATTTCAAGACGAAGCTGACATTGATCGTCTCGAAGATACAATTTCCGTTGAGGGCCCCCCGGTCCCACTGACTCGGCTTTATATTGAAGATTTAAAAAAAGCCCTGAAGGTTTACTATCTCAACGAATTCTCCGCAGAATATCGTCTTCGCAACGCCAATGATCCCCCCGACTTGACAACGTTGCTTAAACCGCTGGACGACAATAGTATTGCTTTGCAATATTACTATATGGCTACCAACCTCGATGCTGTTAGCAAAGAGGAAGTTTTTGCGGCATTCGAGGCCTCTAGCTACACCCAACAGCATCGCCTTTATCACCCCGATTTCGATGAGTTACAAAAACTATTTCAGTTTGAAAATATCCACTTAGTTGATGCCGACACTGGCCAAATTGTCTATTCGGTATTCAAAAAACTGGACTTTGCCACCTCCCTCAAAAACGGCCCTGACAAAAAAACCGGCATCGCCCAAGTGTTTGAAAAGGCTAATCAATCTCACCGCGGCGACGTTGTCTTAGTTGATTTCGCGCCCTACTTGCCCTTTTATCAGGAACAAGCGGCCTTTATTGGTGCCCCCATCTATGATGATGACAAACAAAAGAGAGGACTATTGATCTTTCAAATATCTATCGGCCGCATTAACGACATGATGACCAATCACCATGTTTGGCCTGTTGAAACCTTCGGGCGTACCGGAGAGGTTTATCTTGTCGCAGCCGATGGCACTACGCGAAGTGATCTCCGCTTTTTACTCGAACTCGCCACCAAATCTGTCGGCCTCCCCAATAATCTCGTCAATGAGATTAAACTCAAAAATACCAGTGTAGGCTTCAAAATAGTCGAGACTTCCGCCACTCGTGCCGCTGGTGTCACTGGTTTTGACTTTTATGAAGGCTATCATGGCAAAGTTGTCCTTTCCGCTTTCGCGCCGATATCTGTCCCCGGACTAGAATGGATCATATTATCCAATCGGCAAGAAGCGGAATTGTTAGAGCCACTCAAAGAACTCTTCACTCAAATGATTCAAGGTACCGTCCTCCTAGCTTTGGTGTTCTTATTGATTGGCGGTGCTGCTGGCCTGTTATACTATTTTAGACTTATTACCGCGCCTATCAATCACCTAAAAGCGGTTATCACTAAAGTTGCCGACGGCGATTACATGGCCCGTGCCGAGGTGAAAACCGATGACGAATTTGAAACATTGAGTAACACCTTTAACGGACTACTGGAGGGACGTATTAGGCGTTTACTCGTCAAACAGGGGTATTTTAGTTGCGAGATGCTCAATAATTCCATTATTGAATTGCTCAAGGGCGCCTTCCAGTTGAGTCAATGTGATCTGACCGTGCAAATACCCGTGAATAATGAACAGACAGCACCGTTAGCAGAAGCCATTAATCAGATGGCAATGGAAATCAGTCAGGTATTGCTAAATGTGCAGCGTATTGGCGAAAATATCGAGACGGCTTCTCACTTCGTTGTGAGACAGGGTGAGAACGTCTCCAAAATCGTGAGGGTGGAGCGGGATATAGCGGACATCACCCTATCAGAATTCTCAGCGGCGACTGAAGTCACGACTAAAATAGCTAGGGTGGCGCAGTCGTGTCAGGAAATGGCTAATCAAGCTATTCGTTCTACTGACACTGCGTTAGAGAATGTGGTTCGCACCATTAATAGTCTTAGTGATATTTGGGAAACCATTCACGAGACGAAAGAACAGATTAAGCGTTGGGGTGAGCGTGTTCAGGAAATGACTAATCTGGTGGCGATCATCAACGATATTGCAGAGCGTACCTTTGAATTGGCCTCAAATGTGGTGGCTGTTGAGTCAGAACGCGGGGGTTCGGAAGCGGCGACCAAAGGGCTACTACAGTTGACCGAGAGTGTGCTTAATGCGATATTTCAAATGTCGGCCTTTGTGAAAAATATTCAACTGGAAAATCATAAAGCGATTGCAATGATGGGTCAAACCACTGGGCCCGTGCTGGAAGACTTAGTGGTGAAAGAATTGCAGCTAGGTGAATGCGCTGGTGAACAGATAAAGAAGAGCCAGAAGACAACTGCAAAGTTAGTGCCCATGTTGGCGCGGATTGCGAAGTATTTCAGACAGCAGGCACAAATCAGTTATGATTTGCGGACACGGGTGGATATTATAAAAGATCGTACCCAAGAAACAATGGCACAGTTAGAAGCGCAAATGAAACTCACCGACAATTTGGTGGCTTATGCGATAAACGTGAAAAAATCGGTTCAGGTGTTTAAGTTGCCTGAGAATCACGAGGATTTGTAATTTCCTATACACACAGAGGACACAGAGTTACACAGAGTTAGATTTAGATTTGTCACTACCTATACACACAGAGGGTACAGAGTTAAATCACGGCGCAAGATACGCAGGATAAAATGGATTATGCAAGAATGACTTTTGTTGTAGTAGGGGGGCAAAAAGTGGTTGAAGTGTTAGCTAACAAATAACACGCCCCTTGCATTCCCTCTGGTAATAACCCAAATAGGGTGAGAAAAAGACTGGGCAAACTCAAATTTAACTCTTAACTCTGTGTAACTCTGTGCCCTGAAGTGTGTATAAAAGAGAATATTATGGAAAACAACATGTATCATACCGTGCATCTTTTTGGTCTTGATTTTATCAGTGCATCAAGCCTTGCAGTTCTTCTTGAGCCTATTATGGATTATCAAAACCACCCAGATTATCAGAATAAACTGCCTTTCCTTATTACACCGAATGCCGATCAGGTGGTTAAGTTAGATCAACCTCAGTATCAGGCTTTAAGGGAAACACTTAGCCAAGCGTTATTCATTTTGCCGGACGGATATCCTATCGTTTGGTTTAGTCGGCTGGTACGCAAACCGTTAAAAGCGAGGTTAACGGGTAGCGATTTATTCCCTCTTTTGTGGCATCGTGCTAAACAAAGCCAGCCAAAAATCTTGATGATCGTCGGCAATGAATCCATTGGGCGGGAATTAAAACAAGAATACGAGAACATGAGTTACTATGCGCTCCCGTTTTTTGATTTGAATACCACTACCTTCGATACCGTCTGTCAAGATATCATTGACAATATTATTGATTTTAAACCTAAGTTTGTGATTTTGGGGATAAGCTTTATTAAACAAGAATACTTAGGCTTGGCGGTTCATGCCGCTTTGAAAGCGCAGCGTATTCCGTTACCGCTGTTTTTATGCTTAGGGGCTTCGGCGGAGTTTTACATTGGTACCCAGAAAAGGGCACCGCGGTGGTTACAAAAAATAGGATTGGAATGGTTGTTCCGGCTTTTGCAAGAACCGAGAAGAATGTGGCGAAGATATATTATTGGCTGCTGGTTCCTCTTGAAGTTATATGTCAAGGAACTTCGTAAATGATGTTACGCACTCAATTTCAAAATCATTGCTATGGCCTGTCATTTAGAGCTTCGCTATAAATATTATTGGCTCGCCATATTTATGAGCAAAGCTCGAAATACTGATTATCACGAATTTGTGGAACAGTTAAAATAATTTAATTTATTCTTCAAAGTTTGGCAAACATCGAAGGTTTGGCACTGAATAACTTATCACCGGTTGCTGCGTACTTACAAACCGGCGATGTTGGCATGTTGGCATATATATTGCCTTTAGTCTGTCAGGTAGTTAATTCTGGTAGATAAAGGCATGATAAAAAAATTCATTGGGAAAATCGTAGTAGCTCTTATCAAAGCCATGGCAAGAGCGTTTGTTGGCATGTTGATGGGTATTGCTTTTATGGGTTTTATCTTAGTAATGTTATTGTTCTTCGGGGTTGCGGCACCTCAAGCCGGACAGGAAATAATGCTGATGGAAATCATCGGTTTGCTGCTCGTTGGTGCTGGGATTGGCGCAATTGCTGGATTTTTTGATATGTTAGATTTTCAACGTCGATCTATGGGACGTGCGCGTAGGATTTCCCGTGATGAAAAGTGATTATGACAAAAACCTTCGAGGTTTACCAAACCTCGGAGGTTTCGCACTTGAAAAGGGTGAAAATTAATTTAATTAAATAACTGATGTTACACGCTCAGTTTCTGGTAATGGTAAGTACTGAAGCACAAATTTTCAGGTATTTTGTACCCACCAAAGTCTTTTTGTTGCCCACCATCTTGCTATAGTTTGTCAGATAAATATTTTGGTCAAAAACCTCCGAGGTTTGCCAAACCTCGGAGGTTTAGATTGAAAATCTTTTTCTGAAAATCTATACCATCTCGGTGGGCAACAAAAAGACGTTACTCGGTGGGCAAAAATTCATAATACCCGAAAATTTATGGTTCAGTACT
>QNER01000015.1 GCA_003646175.1 Candidatus Parabeggiatoa sp. nov. 1 | reverse complement strand
GAGTCTATTGTGCGTGAAGGCTATCGTCCCGTATTGGTCACACATTTCAAGAAAACGGCCCTGGCAAAAGACACAACTCGATTGAAAAAGTTATTTAAAAACTGGCCTTTCCCACAAAAATACAACAACTTGAACAATATGGGGGTTAAAAAATTAGTCAAGAGGTTACAGAAGGAAAAAGACTGCTTTGATGTTGTCGATGAACTTCTTGATAATCTGTGTTATCACAAAGCGGGCTTGGATATAGGTAGTTTTTCGACCTGGGTGAGAGGTTTTGGATATACAGGCAAGTAGCTTTTTGAGGTTTCGGGGAGGAAAATTCCCGAAATAACAAACCTCCGAGGTTTGGCAAACCTCGGAGGTTTAGACTCGGCATATTTTTCTGGAAAGCTATATTATCTTGTCACCTATTTTCGGAATGACAAATGTAATTCTCCCGTTTCTTTATTCCATAACCCGCCTACCTCAGTTTCTTCAGTGATGCTTAAATGAGAAATATGAAGACAAGAAAAAACTTCTGTTTCCCAGGTGTACTGCACATCAGGTTGCGATTCCCCATCTATTTCAATTATTACTTTTGGAGGTATTTCTGGGTGGCTAGTCCAAATTAAAGTCAATCGCAACTTATTTTCTTCTACTTTTTCAGTATGGATAACCAATGGATTCAAGAAATCCAGCTTTGTCTGTGTGCCACCTCGGGATAACGTGAGCGGTTCCATCAGCACACTCTGGAACAATTCTTCTAAAACGGTCAAGAGTTCTGTTTCAGCTTTATTCGTTGCTTGTGACAAAAATTCAATGATCTTCCGTTGTGTAGCAGTCAGATAAATTCCGGTTTTTTCCAACAAGCTTTTCCGCGTTCGTTCCTGCAACGCTTGTATTATGGCAATGGTAGATTCCCAATCTTGATAAGGCTGAGCTAAATTAAATGCTTTGGCAATCTTACTCACCCTGTCGGGCAATAATTCACAATACCACTCTTCCTCATCCTCTTCAAATTCAAAACGATGCTCATAAAACAGGAGTGACTGAAGCGTATCATCAAGCAGTGCGTGTTCACCTTCGTCTGTTTGTACCAATTGTGCCGAGCCATCTTCCCAAGACAGTTCTAAGCGTACAGTGCGTTGTTTATCTAAACGCCATGCCAAAGTAAAACTGGGCATGAGTACATCTTCTTCTGATGTCTCAATCAGTTCAAAATCAGTCAGTTGAGCTACTTGTTTTAGTGTTCCTCTGTCATGACTGACCTGTTCCATCCATTCCTCATATTCAGGATCAGCCTCCGTTTCTCTCTGCCATGCCGTGCTTTGTATCTGGCCTTCAAATACCTGTTTGACTTTATCCGTCGCCCGATAGCGGTGCCAATTTTCCAGAACACCCACACGTAATCTTATATCCAAATCGGTTTCACGTTTCCAGACACTTTGTCCACAGCGCAGTGTGAGCTGCCCACACAAAGCCTTTTCTGAAATGGCAATATCAGTCGAGCCGGTCATAGGATTATCATCGGCCGGTACTGTGAGCCAAAGGTGTTTATCTTCTGAATGTGAAAACAGTAGCACCCATTGCAATCCGACGGTTTCTGGATTGTCAAATCTAAAAATATCGCCAGCTTGTGGCGTTTTAGGTAATTGGGAAAGCCTTTTGGCTATTTTCTCCAATTTGTTTTCCATTTCAGCAGCAAGCTGCTTTAACCTTTCTAAAGGGTTTTGGTTAGTCATAAGTTTCCCGGAAGCTACCGATAGTTTTCCATAAAAATCCTTTAAGCCTAAACCAAGAGAGGTTTGCCAAACCTCTCTCGGTTTTTGGCCAGAATACTATGTAGTTTTTGGAGTGCAAGGCGAACCTTGCACGTTGTCAAATTAATGAATGTTTTCCTAAATTGTCCACCATTGTCCACTTGTTATCGAACAATTGACGAAGAAGTTTCATATCCCTATTAAGCGTATTCTTGGGAATCTTGAGGCGTTTTGCCAGTTGAGCTTGAGAAGGTAGTTCTTCATCAGCTTCAATAAATTCGACGATTTCTTGAAATTCGTCGTGAATCCGTTCATGAACTTGATCGCCGCAATTCAGTTTATCAATATCGTCATGAATTTGTTTCAGGAATCCCTCCCGAATTTGCCACAATTTATCAGTTGTATCATATTTGAGGGTTTTAAAAGTCTTATCAAGTCGTTGGGCAAACTGATTGAATCCATCATCATCTTCCACAACCGGATGTTCTGGGCTTGCCGAACGGACTTCATCCTTCATGATTTTCGCCAAATCCCCAAACTTAAAACGCGTGATACCACCCTTTTCAGCTAATTGGCAGACTACTTTACACAGATCAGCCTGAGCGGCTTTTCTCATTTCCCCCAATTTTAACCGCACTTCATGCCATTTTTTGAGTTTACCAAGGGCACTTTTTAAAGCATCCTTATCGCAAACATCCGGTGAACCAATTGCGGAAAACGTCAGTATTGTCTGATTGCAGACTTTTCCTTTGTTATCTAATTCTTGAGCCGTGAAAACGCGTTGTTCAACCGCTTGTTGAACCGCATCTTGGGCATTTTTTCCCACCGCATAGCCTATTGGATCATGCTTTCGTTGCCGCTCTCCTAAAAAAGATTGGATGTTTTTATATACATCGGGATCAACATTGTCATACTTCTTCAATGCCGATAATAAACTAGAAATGCGCTTGACGACAGCATAATCAATGCCGTCAACAAGCAGCGCATCAAATGCACCCGACTCCTTCCAATCCCCAAATGGGTAATTAATCCACTCTGGTGGAGCCTTCGATAGTCCACGCCAGCGCATACGTGTACATAATGCGTCTGCAAAAAAGGCCAAAAACTTTCCTGACCATATATCTAACTTTCTGACATAAGGTGTAAATATTGGGCTTTCCTTAGAGGGCGGCTTTTTTGGGGGATAGTGTTCTACGAGTAGTGATACCAGTTCTGAGGAGGATATTTTGAAATCACACCACCAGAGACACCGTTTAGATATTCCCATTACTATGTCCTTATTATGATTGTAAATACAACTTAATGTTACACGAAAAACGACAAGGATTTTTTCTGATTAGGGTGAAAATGAAATAAGAGGTTATGGCTCACTGTCCTCGAAGCTTTTTCAAAGACATTGAGCTACATCCGTCCTAAAAAAATAAATCCGTTAAATCCGTCAATCCGTTGTACTTTTAGTATATCACGGATTTTGGGGAGTCCCGTGTTCGAGGCTTTAAGAGGGCCGTTTTATTATTTCCTTTATGGTTTAAAGGTTTTGAGTAAAAAATATATTTATATAAAAAACAACCCGTTATTTATCATCACAAACAAAAATTGTTCCAAAGTGGGACGATTTTCTTCAGTGTCCGTTATGGATAAGGGCATCACCGAGCTCGGATGGTTTTGAAATTTGTTTTAGCAATGATGGTGGGGTTGCGCGCACTCCATTCATCCTGCACAACCATCTCGGAGGATGTCATGAACCATTTCGGAAAAATAATCGTAGGCTATTCCTTAGTTGAGGTTTGGGCTCGTTATGTGTCGTTCGTTTTTAACGGTACAATGGGTGCCGATGACGGGCAACCCATTCAAGAACAGTTTGGGGTGACTATTTATTTTACCCCAGAGGCGGACTTTGGGGCGGTACATCCATTGATGAACATGGACCTGCAAACCCAGTATGTGAACAAAGTGCTGTCCACCGAAATTGATAAAAAATTAGGTGGCAGTTATGGTTATCGCATCCGCTGCACTTATGGCATCGATCAACTCAAAGCCATGGTTGAGCAACTGATTGAACGTCCTGACTCCAAATCCGCTTGTTGCAATCTGTTACATCCACGCGGTTGGGAAGGGGAAGTCAAAGCTGGCATGAAACGGATGGCTTGCTTGACTTATATTCAGGCACTGATCCGTGATGGACAACTGCACTTTTTTGCTCAGTTTCGCTCCCAAAATGCGTGGAATTCGCACGGCAATTTTAAAGGATTGCATGAACTTCAGCGTCTTATGCTTTCTCGTTTAGAAGAAAGGGGGCTAAAAGTCAAGCGAGGTGGATTGACGGTGACGATTGCGGCCGCGCATCTTTATGAGCCAGATTTTAACAAAGCAGAGCAAGTTTCAAAAGAGGCTGGTGTCTGCTAATAAATCAGTCGAATGTAGGGCGAGTTTCGATTCGCTCTACTACACGACTTCGTAAATCCCCTGTGCAAGGCTAAAGCCTTGCACTAAAAGAGCGAAACTCTACGAGTTGAGCCAGTTAGGGCTTGGTTATGTTAGCATGACGGCTGATACCGAATGCTTCTGGGGGGGCGAATTTATGGATTGATCAGTTAGAAACCTTCAAGGTTTTGGAAACCTTGAAGGTTTTGCCCTAATAGTACTAACGCGGTGATTTACACATTCTCCCGCCAAGTCGAAAAAATCAGTATCCACACGCCTGACTATAATAATATAGAATTGCTCTGTTAAGCGTGTGAGTCACATCACCGCCGGTAATTAATTAGTCCCTTCGTTCAAAAGCAACCGGGGCTTTGCTTCGGTTTAATCCTCACAAGTTGTTAGGCAAGATGTTCTAAGCGATATACCCATTTATCAAAATACATAGTTAATAAGTTATTGATATTCAATATAAAAAGTTCACTAGTTTTTCCAAATGAGCGAATTATTTATCTTGATAATGTTTGAAGTAAAAGTTTTTTCGTACCAGGTTCGCCTTGTACTCCTGATAAAATCACGCCGTTTTTTCGTACCAGGTTCGCCTTGTACTCCTGATAAAATCACGCCGTTTTTTCGTACCAGGTTCGCCTGAAACGAATGATAAAAAGGTAGTCCCTACTAACTAACCAATAGAGGTGTTCAAACCATGGGAATTAGGAATTGGGATTGCTTAAAAATCAATAGCCAACAGTGCTTATGGGTGGCATAAGGCGACAAGCGGTGTGTGATTGAATTAAAACGCTATAAAAATAGTTCGACACGTTCTATAGTTTTTCAGAAAAATAATTTCAGTTAGAAACCTTCAAGGTTTTAGAAACCTTGAAGGTTTTTGCCTTCTTTAAAACAAACCGCACAGTATTTATCACGTTTTGGATTAGAACAAGGCTATTTGATTTTGTTTGAAACCATAAAAACTATTTTTTGGGACAAGCGGATTTATCGAAAAGAACTGCAAGGCAAAAAAATCCTTTTGTTTGGCATGTAGAAAAGGGGGAATGGCAAAGCTTTTTTGACATGTTAAAACGGATACTATCCCATCAAGGTATAGCATTCGTAAAATGGGTTTCAATTCAAAATGGGTATCATTTGACAAGCTCACCTTTTTTTGCAGGACAAACGTGTTTGTATGAAGCTGTTTGAAGATTTATCTGATTGATGTGATAAAAAAATTATACTTACCATTGTCATAAATTGAGCTTGAAGTATTTTTCGATCCTAAAATAACTCTTTTAATTTTCATTATATTATAAATTAAAATTAACTTTGGGGAACTCTGGGGAACGAAGTGCTTTGAAGTGTGTATATCATAACAATCACACCAATCACACGAATCTCCGTTCATACCAATGGTATAAACGGTGATTAATGAGTGTCTGAACAAAAACCCAGAGTGATACTGTCATTTAGACGGCCGGAAAAATATTAACCTATTGAAAAAAATATTTATTGAGCCTTGTTTAAAATGACACTGATAGTTTTCATCCAAGCACTATATAGCCCCTTCGTTCAAAAGCGGAGGGGCTTTTTTTTCGTTCCCAAACGAGGACACCGGTTCAGTTGGGTGTTAAATAAAAAAAATTAGTGAGTTATAAGTATAAAACTGAACGCCAATAAATGTTTTTAAACGAGGCTGAACCTGTGCATAAGTACCAAAAATTGACAAATATTTTGTGCGGTTAGGGTGTTTTGTCAGGTGGATACTTTGAGCTAATCCAACATGGGAACAAAGGCGAATGATGCCTGACGGCTAATCCCCCCCGTCATGAAGACGTTTTAACCGCACAGGTGGAAAATGTAATGGCACTGAAGGGCGTGAAAACTCCAATAACGAGCCCTGAAGGGGCGATATTAATAGAGCCAGTGTAACTACCTGGTTGATAGGTTTCAAAAACTTGAACATAGAATAAGGCTCAAGAAATATTGAAGTTATCAACATATTAAGATTCCTGACGACTGTCGAAATGACATGGAGATCGTGTTTTATAGGGCAAAACCGTAAAGCGTTGCAAAAACCTTGAAGGTTTCCAACCTAAATATCCATAAATATTATGTGCTAAAAATTCGATGTTTGGTAAGCCTCGAATGTTTTTACCATGGACAAAACTTTTCTGGATACTCGATGAACAAGTTTTTTGTAATTTTTTGATTTTAAAATAAATATTATTTTTGTGTCCAAAAATTCATTTCCTTAACAATAAGTCTAAACACTCAAAAATTGATTGCTTTAAGCTTGCCGAACGTCAAAAACTTGAACATCGAGTAGATAAGTATAATTACTATACTTATTTCTTCAAAAACTGATAGGTGCTAAGTCTTGTTTATATCAAATCCTTGTAGTTTTTCCCCAGTAATGTATTATATTTCATAATCCAAGTGGCTACCTAACGTTAAGTGATTGATTTTCTTATTCTATGTTTTCTGTAGGCCTCTAAAACATCGCTGATGTAACAGATTGATTTATAATAAAGAGTGATGTTATAGGTGGCAACTTGGTTATCATCTAAAAATATACTTTTAAGGAATTGTTCATGAAAATTGGCATATTCGTCAACACCGACGAGGGATTAGGGATAGGCAAACTAATCTCAGTGAATGACAAAATGGGGCAAGTTAGCTTTTTTCACTCAATTACGCAACGTGAAGAAAGAGAGTGTCCTCTCAATCAATTAATACATGCCTATCTTTATCCACATACCCGTGTTTACGTCCAAACAACTAAAAGCCATTGGCAAGTTGGGCGTATTATCGGATGGAAACTGATGGATGATGAGACGGTTGAATACGAGGTTCAATTTCCGAATCAACGCATTGAACATCATCCAGAAACCGGTTTAGAAATCCGCTGTTTAACACCGCTCACCGATCCTACTGAAGTCCTTGCCTTTGGCGGGATGGAAACGCAATTTTTCCATGATAGACGCAAGCAAGTCGTAGATATGCTTCTCGGACTTCGTGTAGCCTCACAAAGTATGACAGCATTGCTTTCTTCTGTTATCGAATTAGTGCCGCACCAAGTTGAAGTTGCCCGGCGTGTCTTGAAGGATCATTCACAGCGTTATCTGTTAGCGGACGAAGTGGGAATGGGTAAAACGATTGAGGCTGGCATTATCATTCGTCAGTGTTTACTTGATGAACCTTCGAGTCAAGTGGTGATACTGGTGCCACCTCATTTAGTGAGTCAATGGCAGCACGAATTAGCGAATAAATTTAGGATTCAGCACTTTCCATCATCCGTATCAGTGTTGCCTTACGCACAAGCTGCGCAAATTCAGGCTCAAAATCTTGATATGTTGGTTATTGACGAGGCACATCATGTCGTCAGTCAAACCGATGGTTTAAAAATCGCCGGAGCCACACGTCACTTAATTAAAAAACAAGCACAGGCGAGCAAAAGATTATTGTTATTGTCCACCACCCCGGCATTGGGGCATGAAGAAACCATGCTTGCGATGCTTAATCTGTTGGATACGGACACTTACCGTTTAGAGAATTTAGCCGCGTTCAAAGAAAAAGCTCATCAACGTCAAGAATATGGGCGTTTACTGCTTGGCTTGCAACCGGATGCCGACAGTTTGGTGTTGCTTCAACGGGCTCAACAGGCCTGCGAATTGTTTGCCGATGATACGATAGTCACCGATTTAGCGGCACAACTCAGCGCAAGTGTTCAAAATAAAAACACTGTTCAGACTACCCAACTTTGTTATCAGTTGCGCTCATACATTGCTGAAACTTATTGTATTGACCAGCGAGTGATACGAACACGGCGTTCTGACACGCAGGGCTGGGAATTTATGCCACGCTGCCCTTTCGTTCAGAGTGGAGAACCCGTTAATTTGTCTCATGTCCGCGTTGAAATTGATGAAGATGAACGTTTGCCTGCTTTGATAGATTTGTTAGAGCAATGGCGAGAAGCTTCACGAAGTCATTTAGCTGACGATCCAGATACAGAAATCCAATTAGCCCGTCGTTATGTCCGTTTATTTGAAGCGTTGGGGTGTGGCGCGGATGAATTGGCTCACACGCTTGAGCAATTTGACGATACACCAAGCTTTGCAAAAGAGACAGAAATCATCACAGCCATGCGGACAACGTTGACGAAACCTGCGGGGGAATTTGATCGTTATGCGGTGGCTGTTCAATGTCTCACCCAGCTAAGAAAAGTGCTACAACCGGGTAAACCAAATAGTCCCGTCAAGATAATCGTCTTTAGTTCATCCAACACTGATGCAGTATGTCTATACCAGCGACTCATTAGCAACTTTGAGAAATCGGCTGTCTATGCTTTACTAGCAGAATCAGAGTTATCAGAAGAATCGGCGTTGCCACAACCGCTCACCCATCAATTTGCCTCTGATAATCAAGCTTGGCTTCTTATCTGTGATCGTCGCAGTGAGGAAGGGCAAAACTTGCATTTTGCGGATGCCATTTTGTTTATGGATTTACCATTTTCACCCGTTCGTATTGAACAACGTATTGGGCGCTTAGATCGATTTGGGCGTACCCAATCTGTGATTCGCCACCGTGTGTTGTTACCCTCTGATGAGGACAACAGTCCGTGGTTTGCATGGTATGAATTGCTGGCTTACGGTTTTCAAATCTTTAATCGTTCTGTTTCTGATGTGCAATTTTTATTGGAGAGAAACGAAGAACAATTAATTCGGCAATTTTACCGATTAGGGGCGCTGGGATTGATTGATAGGGCGGATGACATCAAAAATCAACTTCAAGCTGAGCGTGAGCAATTGGATGAACAATATGCGCTTGATCAAGTGACAGTGGGACAAGGACAAACGTTATTTGAGGCCCTAGAAACGGCAGAGGAGGATGAAAATGCTATAAAACAGGTGATCAATGGTTGGTTGTTTGAGGTATTAAAATTCCGCCGAGACCCAAAACATTATAATAAAGAACCCTTTGCTTTACAATGGAATCATAAGCGCACCCTGATACCCAGTGAACCTTGGCAATTGCTATTTAAGCCCAGTTTGGAAACCCCGCTCGCCTATCAACGTAGTACTGCGGTACGTCAAGAAGATGTCGATCTGATTCGTTGTGGGAACCACTTGGTTGACGTGCTTGAACAATTTTTGCGCTGGGATGATCGGGGGACTGTTTTTGCCACATGGCGTATTAACCCCGCTTGGGTGGGGCAAGACACGATTTGGACTGGTTTTCGACTCTGTTATTTGGTCCGCTCCGATTTTCTGCCCTTCAAAGAGCTACTCTCTGAAAATGACAACTTGGCGGCTTTACAAAGGCGTGCCGATGGATTTCTACCCCCTTGGATGGTGACACTACATGTTGATTCTCAGTTAAAGGAAGTGTCAGACTCCGAAATTTTAAGCCTCCTTGAACGTCCCTATAAAAATCAAGCCTCAGAAATTGGCGGGAGCCGAGATTTCAATTTGGGAAATCGTCTTGATACACTCCACAATATCATTGATACTGAGATTTTCATCTCTTTATGCCGGCAAGTCCGTGACATTTCTGAGCGTCGTTTACGTGAAAGTGCCGTTTTTCAAGAACGTTTAAGCACAGCGATAGCGGCGGCACGTATAGAAATTGAACATTGTAATGAGCGTCTCAAACAGCGTCAAGCGGTGCAACAACGTGAGTTAAGTCAAAGTATCGCTCCGAGCGTTGAACGCGATATTGCATTAAATGAGATGTTGTTGCAAAGTATTGAAAAACCATTGGTTCGTTTGGATGCTATTGGCTTTTTTGTGATAGCAGGTTCACCACCAAGCAGTCAGAATGAGAAACAGTAACTCACAAGCAATAACTATAATAATTGTGTGTAAGAACGGATTAGAACGAAAAAATCCCTAGTGCACGAGAGCGAAAGTTTCCGCACCAAGCCAACAGCCAACAGCTTTTCGCGCCAAAGTTTTTTTAGAAAAACTTTGGCGCGAAAGCAGTTGTCTGAAAGCTCAAGTCGGCTAAAGCCGACTAACCCTCTTTTGTAGTGCCCTTCAGGGTACTTTAGCTTTTAGACAACGGCTTTAGCCGTTGGCGTTGGGGTGGTATCGATACTGAAGCGAAACTGCACTAGCAGTTTCATCCCTTTTTTGGCTCAGGTTGGGAATCAGGTTAAATATGATACTAATGGATTGGTTTTATTAAAGTTTATTGATTATGTCACCTAATGACTGGTTGGACGAAAATCATCTGTGTGATTTCGAGTTATGCTTTGCTATAAATATTGGGTTTGATAGATTGCAAACTCAAGTCGAAATGACAGTTAGGCAAGGAGTTTTCGTTCAGGCACTCATTACCAAAATGAGCCTTATTTTTATTTTTTATTATAATCCTTGTCGTTATTATTGTAGGCACCCTTCAAAAGTCGTTTTTAGGTAAAAGTTCGGAGAAAATTATTTTACCTTGAAAACAGTTTGCATGCTTGCCTGTTTTTTTGATTATTATAATTTATGTTACGCAGCCTGATTAGGTCAATCTTGTGATAAATCCATGATATTTAATATATAAGTACCGAAGCATAAATTTCAGGTTTTTTAAATCGCCCCAAACGCCTTCACCAAAGGGGTGAACGAAATTAAAATACCTGTTTATTTGTGGTTCAGTACTTAATAGAAAATGGTCACCAAAAATGAACGCTTTTTCTGATGCCTAATATTCGATTGATGAATCGAGCATCAATAAAAGCTCGCGCTCACCATTACCAGAAACTGAGTGCGTAACATCAGTTATAATAAGAAAAATGGTAGCCCTGAAATGTGGGTGGGATGTTTTCGAGGTTCAAGTCTTGAACCTCGAAATGAGTCCAAACGCAAGGAAGGTTGGGCTTACCAAACTAAAGTTTGGACTCCATCACCCACATTGCACCACTACCCATTTGTTTATCCGAACGAAGTGTTTGTTGTGCTATGAACAATGACTATATTCAAAGATAATGGGAATCCAAACTCAAGTTTGGACTCCTATTTTACGTTCCCAAACAGAGTCGTTTGGGAACGATGAAAAAACGCCTATTTCGCTTTCTCTTGTTTCAAAACCCCATCGTCTTTCAAAGAGGCCTGTATTGCTTTAGCCACTAAGCTATACCCTTCACTCGTATAGTGTCCATTCATTCTAAATGGAAAGAGTGACAGTGGATCAGGATGAGCCGCAAAAACTTGATCATGCATGTCTATGATTGGAATATTCAGGCGTTGAACAACAGACAATACCTGGTTACGATGCTGGAAAGTGCCATGCTCCACATCCGTTGCATATCTTTGCCACATTGGAAGATAGACAAAATAAAGTTTACCGCCCCATGAAGAGGTTAAATTCTTCGCATCCCCAAGCAGTTCTGTAAAAAAAAGCAGTGGTGGTGCAGCTGCTAATGAAGCAGTAAGCCCTAAAAATTGACGCAAGTGCCGGAGCTTTACTACATTTAGCAGTGCAGCTGTTTCACGATCTATTCCCTCTATATATTCAATCAATACCGAGTCTATTTCTGACTGCCTACTGATCAAATTTTGAGAAAATCGGTTATCACGATATTTCAACAGGAGAGGGGATTTTTGTTCGGAAACTAAATCTCCCAGATCATTTTCTTCATAATATACCCACAACACGTATTTGGGCTTCAGAGGCTCACCATATTCCTTTAGGCTGGCCAATTCGAGCAAAGGACCATTAGCAGTAATCCCCAAGTTGATGACTTGTAGCCCTGACATTCTTCGTAGTTGGCCTGCGATATCTTCGCCTTGTTTCACACATGCACCATGCGTAAATGAATCACCAACCAGCACCATGTCTATTCCGTCAACTTCAAATAGCCCGGTTGGATTGTTAAAACCATGTTCATCGCTCTTGTAAATAGCCCATTCTCCGATTTCGTTGCAAAAAACGGTGGTTTTTCGTGACACGCCCCCCAATGGCAAAATTCTTTTCCCGTTGATTTCTAAACCATTAGAAGAAATTACCAATCTAGGATAAAAAGAGGGAAAGGCATTCACACCTTGTTCTTTCAGTTCCTTAATAATATCCAGTTTTGATCTTGCATCAAAAGGAATTTCCATTTTTAGCGCTTGTATTCGGTGAGCGAATGATCTTCCTTGATAAAAAATGAAAATTTCTACCAAATACACGCCCACAACTATCGATAAACCGGTTAGAACCAAATTTATCTTGTAATCTTGGCGTAATCTAAGGGCAAAGGAACAGATAACAACGCCTGCGATGGCAATGACCGCAAAAATCAAACGATGTTTATCTAAGCTAGATAAACTCATTATCCGGTATAAGTCATAAATAAGTGCCATGAGGAAAAACAATATTCCACCAATTAGCACAACATTTGCGAATTTGTTGGCACGCATACTTAGTACCTCTCCGAACACTTGCGGAAATTGAAATCCCCCCTAACACCTTTGAAACAGGGGGAAACTAGACAAAACGATGTTTTCGGGGAGGCTTTTAGCCGCTTTGGGATTGGCAAAAGCCGATTGCCGAAAAGGTTGTACGCCACAGCGAACATCCCGCACTGGCTATGAAAATAATTACGATTTTGACGGATAGTTAAATCCAGTCGATTGGGGGTGATATACCCTTGCATTGTGCGTCCTCCAATAGTTAATTAACAACCGAAAACTTCAAGTTAGTACGATGAATTTGAATTTTAGCCGTTTTTATATATTATAAATCAAATAAGTGTGTTATAAAAATATAGCTGGAAAATAGAAATGCGCCCAATTCAAACTTAAAATTCACACTGGCAGAACGTACTGTATTAGCGTATGAGATTTTAAGGGCATCAGTGTAGCAAAGTAGCGACAACAATTTATTTATACTTTATCAACAGCCTGATGGAAAGCCATAAAACTATTCTGGCATTTTTCTTCAATCACATTCACATCAGATAGTTCAGCCACTTCCCAACGTGTGTATTTGTCTGGAATATTCGCCTTTTGGCAAATACGTTTGAAATACTGATGAGGATGGTTGGCATTTGGATCATCTCGTTTACTTCTACATGTTAAAACGGATACTATCCCTAAGAAGGGATAGCATCCGTAAAATATAACTGGGCATTTTCTACCGCGGCAAAGCCCTCCAATATTTCCTGACATTTGTCTTGCCACTGTTTTAAGTCTTTGGTATCGGCATCCACCATAAACACAACAGCATCGTAGCCTTCACGTTTGGCAATCATCATGGCATAAAATGCTTTTTCACTATGCCCTTTTAAGGTCAGTCTTTTTTTGCCACGAGTGAAAGAGGTGAGTTCTTTTCTACGCCGTGTCTCAAACTGGATGTTTAAATGGGGCCTGATTTTGCGGATGAACTTCTGTATCCAGCCTTCGTAAATTTCATAGTCATTTTGACGAGGATAATATTCCTTTTTGCCTATATCATGTTCGCCTTCTCCAAAAATTAGTATTTTTTTCATGGGTGGCCTTTACTGAAATCCACGCCGAGAAATAGCATCCTTCACCCATTTTTCTATGGTATCGCTTGAGGTATGAAACCAGATTTCACCTACGCCTTGATATTCAAAGTCTTGTTGTATCTCTTTGATTTCATTGAATCCTACTGATATAGTCGCGCCAGTGTCGGTGCGAGTCAAGAAACGCACTGCCACCGGTTCAAACCGATTGACTAACACGGGAGAGTGGGAAGTCATGATCCATTGTGCATTCTGTTCCTGAGACAGGTTTTCAATTAAATTGGTTAGAATGTGAGGCTCAATGCCATCTTCCACTTCGTCAAGTAAGATAAGACTGATTTTATCGCTTAATTCTGGCAGCGAGGCGAGGGCTATGAGACGTAAATAGCCATCACTGATATGATCTGCATGAACTTGACTGGCATTTGGAAAGTGTTCTGCCATCTGCAAATCTACCCAACCGGTTTTCTTAAATGTGGTGTGAAGGGCTTTGAGCGAGGGGTATGTGGCTTAATCGTGCCACAATACGCTCTTTTTGCGTCTTGGAAAGCGTCGCTATAAAACTGCTTAACCATTCACCTTGATGTCCAAAATGCCAAAAATTGCCAGTGGCTCCTCGGCGCATAACCTCTGGATTCATCAGTTCCAACGAAAAAATGCGTTGCCCCCATTCCAACACAGCTTGAGCAATCGCTCGACTTTCTTCATCATTAATAATGTTGGTATCCAAAATAGCCAAAATAGAACCCGATAAGCGCAAGCCGTCTATGATTTCACTGCCAACTTGGATGCGATTGGTATTGCTTTGGGGTTTGATGGGATAAGTAAACACTTCCACCGTGTTGTTGTTGTTTTGATATTTAAGATTTTCGCCACACAACAGATTATCTGTGATTCTCCACTGAAAGTGCCATATAATTTGAGTACCCTTATCGGTTTCAAAGGTGAGTTTAGCTTCAATCTGGTTGGAATGGCTTAAAAAAGGCTGAATGCTCTCAGGTAACCACGCCCGTTCCTCAAAGAAACGTAGGGGTGTTCCTGACAAAAATGCTTGAATAAAGCTGAAAAATTGTAAGATGCTCGATTTTCCCATCCCATTGGCACCACACACACGGTGACTTGGGGTTGAAACTTGGCATAAAAGTTATCAAGTGACTTAAAGCCATTGATAGAAATCTGGCATAAACGCAAAGGGTTGCTCACTATTTGGGTTCTCCATTAATTGCATCTACAGAAACCTTCAAGGTTTTGGAAACCTTGAAGGTTTTTGACCTTACTACCTATCAGTTTGTCAAAAATGGCACGATGTCTTGTTTAGTACAACTAATTACGGGGATAAACGAATATTGACTCGCACAATCGTTTGTCCTTAATAATCAATTGAAAATTTTGACCGTTTGAAATCAAACAGCCAGGTATCAATGGCTCTAATATTAATTCGTTTATCCCCGTCATTCGTTGTACTTAATATGGGGCGGGTTGGCAAAAACTGATAGGCGGTAAGGGTTTTTGGCATATTTATCTGGACGATAAACCTTCAAGGTTTTGGAAACCTTGAAGGTTTTTGGAAAATCCTGTAATCACTGACAACGTTGCTGTTGCAATTCCTTAATGGCTTCAATCAATACCGCCGTCAATTTGCCATACGCGATAGACTTATAACCCTCGCTATCTGTGGACACCAGTTCCGGAAAGACTTTCTCCACTTCTTGAGCAATTAAACCAATTTGCTTATCTTTTGGTAGTCCTGTGCATGTAGTGATTTGACGGATGCTATCCCTTGCCGGGATAGTATCCGTTTGAACACCATCACTACTTATACAGGACCACCAATCTTTTATTAATAAAAAATTGTGCAAAAAAAATGAGTCTGTTCGTCCAGACAATTTTCGTTCCAGTCAAAACCTTATCAGTTTGCTAAACCTCGAAGGTTTTGGCTTAGTATTTATTTATTTTTATGTATGCACTGATTATTGTCAAGCATAAACAGCAAGCCTTATGCATATTGTTCAGGATATTTATGCATTAAACAGTGAACGCGTTGTGATTTTCAACCCTGTTAAGACGTTTGATTCAATCAGTTCCTCTTCGATAAATTCGCCCAGTAGGATATATTCTTGATTTTCCAGTATATAAACTTGTATTGAGTGAGTTTTGGGGTCAGCAATCCAATATTCAGGCACTTGTGCCTTTTCATACGCACGAAATTTGATCACTTGGTCAACACGGCGGGTGCTGGGTGATAAAACTTCTACAATGATATCCGGTGGGCCGTCAAAGTATTTGGCACCGGGAGCTGGCCATCTTTCCGCTTTGATAAACAGCACATCCGGTTGAACGGGTTTAGTTGTTTCTGATAAGTGGACTTCAAATGGGGCAGTGAGCACATAACCCAATTGAGACTTTTTGACAAAGAGTTTAATTTGAAAAGCAATTTCAACAGCAGTGAATTGATGATCAATGTTTGGTGCATTACTCAGGTAAAGGACTCCTTCAATAATTTCATAACGGCAACCATCGTCTGGCAGTTTCAAGTAATCTTCGTAAGTCCATTTATCGGCTTTAATTTTTCCTGAACGTTGTGCATAAGTCCACTCTGGTTTAATGCTTTTGGTCTGTGCTGGCCTTACAGCTGCCTCTGTTGTCATCGTTAATACCTCTTTTTATCAGGTGTGTTTACTGACGCATACGCATAGCGAATGTTGCTTTTTGCAAACTATTTTTGGATGTCCCTTATGTAGAATATCCTTAGTTGTTTCAGAAAGCATAACTTCTAGTATCAATGATGATTAACTAGTACAGGAGGGCGGAAGTTTCCGTACCACCCCAACGCCAACGGCTAAAGCCGTTGTCTAAAAGCTCAAGTACCCTAAAGGGCACTACGAGAACTAAACCTGGGGGTTAGTCGGCTTTAGCCTTTTTCGCTTTTAGCCTGGGGATTTATCCCCAGGCTCATGGCGGAGGTGGTACGGTTCCTTGCGCGATCCAGCACTAGAATATTTTTCACTCTTCCAACTTCCCCATTTTCCAATTCCACTTTGATCCCATGGGGATGATTTGCAGATTTTGTCAACAGCCGTTTTACGATACCCGCAGTCAAAACACCCGTTCTCTGATCATTTTTTTTCACCACTTCTACCTGTTGTCCTACATGCACATCACTGCGCTTGGTTCCATCCGACATCTCTTGAATTTTACTTGTCTGTTTCAACATAAAAAAGTCCTTTAAAGATTTGGGTTTCAATGTCACTAGTACTCTGTAAATGTTCTATTGACGGGTACAGGAGTCGGCCAGATTTATCTTGGACGCGCCAAACTAAAGTTTGGACTCCTATAAAACAAAGTTGACAGTGTACTAAGTGATGATGGTGAGTTTCCGTATTTTTCAAGCAAGTTTTGAATAGAAGTGCGGTATTGATTTACATTTGCCATTTGACAATCTCTTCATTTTCAGTATCGTAAATAATTAATTTGAGTTGATAGCGTTGGACAGCGAGTTGAGTAAATTTGAGTGTGAAGAAAGTATCATAAGTATCCACCGGCACGGCAAGATATAAAATGTATTGTGGATATTGTTCTTCCAATGCTAAACGGTAATTCATAAATTGTCCTACTGCTAGATGAAAATCGTCAAGAATTGAGGGACTGGAGAAACTTTTAATTTCAACCGCTATTTTCTGTTCTGCTTTTTCAACCGCAATAATTTTCCCAATCCCCAAATCAACGTACATATCAACGCCACCAAAACGAATGCTCAATGGTTCTTCGGTGATTGTCCATCCTTTCTTTGTTAACGCATTTTTTACAGTGTCATGGTAATAATGCTCCAAGTTTTACATGTTTTAATTTTTTTGCCAATTCAATGTATTCTTTGGGCATCAGGACTTCGGGCAATTCGGCTTATAATGCCAAACCATCGTTCCAGCCCGTGTGAATTAAAAAACATAATAATTCATGATAGTGTGAAATAACTTCTTTATTTAAAAAGTCATTTTCCGGTATACTTCTCCAACGTGCCAGCGTGTGGGCTAAGACTCTTAAAATACTATCGGTTTCAATTTTGCTTAACATCTAAAATCACCTGAAACTTTTAAAATACTAAGCAAAGCATCATGACTAGATTTTTTCAAAAAATCGGATTTCTTGAAAAGTGATGTATGCCCTCGTTCAGTATATCAAGAAACCAAGTTCCTTCAAAAAACTTGATTTATCAACTGATGTTACGCAACAGGTTTCTTATTTCCAAATGCTTCAAAGGAATACGCATCGAAAAAGCTAAGCTCAAACCCACCAGACGCAGAGCGTCCAGAAAGGGGTTCCCAAACAGAGTTTGGGAACCATAAAAAGGACAAACACACAGGTTCGCCCCGACATGGTGAAGCCAGCCGTTTTCCCAGTCTCTTACTGTCCCGTACAAAACCCACCAGCATTTGGGTCATCGCACGACTCAAGCCCCGAAACGATAATTTTCACTTCTTCAGTTCTGGGCTCCACCATATTTCTGTATTCATCAATAAGATCACCGACTGCACCTTCAGTGCCCTCATGGTTGTATATGTTTACAGAAATCAAAAGTTGTTCATCATTCCTTGGCATATCCTTTGGGGCCACTCGTACATCAAAATCGAAAGGAAGCGATTTAAAAGGCACGTCTCTCTCCGCCAATAATGGAGCCGCTACATCTTCTCCTTCATAGCGCCGAACTTGAATAACAACATGGGCAGCATCTGTCGCTACAAATTCCTCATTCCATGTATGGTCAGTAAATTCTCGTTCAACATGTCCTGATACCAGAAGGCTTCTATCACTTACTACCGATACTGCAGTATTGTCAGTCCCTTTGGTCTTATCACATCCGTAAAACGTAAGTATCGCGCCAAGACAGAGAATTCCAGTTAAACGAGATACGGAATGCTTCATCTGACGTTTTTTTTGCTTTTGGTCACTGTAAGAAACGGTTAATTTTGAAAACATGAAAAACACCAATATAATAAAGGATAAGATACTGGCAAAACGCAATAGGAGCACACAAACAGGGTGAAAAAAACGAAACCAAATTAGTCCAAATTTAACACCCCAGTTGCAAACCCCGTCCCGCACAAAAAACCTTGAAGGTCTGATGCCGAAAGACCTTCAAGGTTTGCCAAACCTTGAAGGTCTGATCCCTAATTTTTCTGGACAACTATACAAATAGCGGTTTAATCAACGCTATATTTGTCTTCCAGTAACTTCGCTTGGGCCGCTGCGAGGCGGGCAATAGGCACACGCGGGGCTGAGCAAGACACGTAGTTTAAGCCAATGTGGTGGCAGTAGCGAATAGAAGCAGGGTGTCCGCCTTGTTCGCCGCAAATGCCGACTTTTAAACCCGCATGGGTTTGGCGCCCAAATTCGACTGTCATGCCCATCAGTTGGCCGACACCTTTGACATCCAGTACTTCAAATGGGTTGTCTTGCAAGATGGCCTTTTCGTTGTACAGCGGCAAGAATTTGTTTTCCGCATCTTCACGCGAGAATGAGAAGGCGGCTTGAGATAAGTCATTGGTACCAAAGGAGAAAAATTCGGCCACTTCGGCTAATTCCTTAGCTCTCATGCACGCACGTACCGTTTCAATCATGGTGCCAAATTCAAATTTTAACTGGATACCGTAGGCTTTTTCAACGTCGGCTTTGCTGGTATCCACCAATTCCTTGACAAAAGTTAATTCTTGGACCGTGATGACTTGGGGCACCATCATTTCTGGGTGAATGTCAACCCCTTCTTTGATACATTCGGCGGCCGCTTCCAGAAGGGCGCGAATTTGCATCGCGTAGATTTCGGGGTAAGTGATCCCTAAACGCACACCGCGATGGCCGAGCATGGGGTTGACTTCGTAAAGCTCGCGCACTTTGCGGAGCATTTGCTCTTTTCTGGCGATGATCTCAGTGATCCGTTCTTCGCCCATTTCATCAAACGGTGGCGGTAATTGCGTCGCGTTGGCATCGGGCTGGCTAATACGAATGGTATTCAAGACATTGGCCACCCCTTGGATGGTGCCGCGCAGTTGCCGCAGGTTTTCCAGTTCGTCAGTCAACTGCATTTCGGTGGGTAAAAATTCGTGCAACGGGGGATCTAATAAACGCACGGTAACCGGACGCGGGGCCATGGCCTTAAAGACTTCTTTAAAGTCTTGACGCTGAATCGGTAATAATTTGTCCAAGGCGGCTTTGCGATCCTCTAATGTATTGGCGAGAATCATCTCAACCACGATGGGCAAACGTTCAACGTCATTGAACATGCGCTCAGTACGGCACAAACCAATGCCCATCGCGCCATACTCGACCGCTTTTTGAGCCGCATCTGGGGTGTCCGCATTGGCCATCACTTTCAGTTGTGCTACTTTATCGGCCCATCCCAGTAAGGTTTTCATTTCTTCGGAAAATTTTGGTTCGATGGTCGGAATTTCACCAACGTACACGTTACCAGAGCTACCATCAATGGTGATGACATCGCCTTCGTTTATGACTTGATCGCCAACCACGGCTTGTCGTGTTCTGACATCGACCATAATACCTTCGGCCCCGGCGACACAGGCTTTACCCATACCGCGTGCAACCACAGCAGCGTGGGAGGTTTTACCACCGCGGCTGGTGAGAATGCCTTGGGACGCAAAAAAGCCATGAATGTCTTCAGGTTTGGTTTCTTCACGCACCAAGATGACTTTTTCACCGCCACCCCGTCCCAACAGTTCAGCACGATCCGCATCAAAGACGCATTTACCAGACGCTGCCCCTGGGGAAGCGGGCAAGCCTTGTGCCAACGGTTCGGCCTGATGGCTGGGATCCAAACGCGGGTGCAGCAGTTGTTCCAATTGTTCGGGATCGACTCGTAACAACGCTTGTTCTTTGGTAATCAGCTCTTCATTAGCCATTTCTACCGAGGTACGCACCATGCCGACAGCATTCATTTTACCGTTGCGGGTTTGCAAACAGTACAACCGGCCTTTTTCAATGGTGTACTCGTAATCCTGTACTTCGTGGTAATGGTTCTCAAGTTTGTCACGCAATTCCACCAGCTGTCTGTACAGGTCCGGCATTTCTTGTTCCATTTCCTGTACGGCTTTGGGGGTGCGGGTGCCGGCGACTACGTCTTCACCTTGGGCATTCACCAAGTATTCGCCATACATCTTATTTTCACCGGTGCCGGGATCACGGGTAAAACCAACACCCGTGGCGCAGTCGTTGCCCATGTTGCCGAATACCATCGCCACCACATTGACGGCGGTACCATTCGCCATGTCTGGGGTAATGTGAAATTCCCGGCGATAATCAACCGCCCGTTTGCCGCCCCATGAGTTAAACACGGCTTTGATGGCAATTTCTAATTGTTCATAGACATCTTCAGGAAACGGCCGGCCGGTTTGCTGTTTGACCACTTGCAGGAACAACTCGCTGATTTCTTTGAGTTCAGCTGGCCCTAAATTGACATCCGCTTCTGCGCCGCTACGCTTTTTGACGGCTTCAAAATATTCATCAAAGTGTTCATCGGCAACCCCTAACGCGACTTTGCCAAACAGTTGGATAAAACGGCGGTAGGCATCATAACCAAAGCGTTCATCACCGGTTTGCTTAATAAGCCCGGCCAAGGTTTGAGCATTAAGGCCCAAATTAAGAATCGTATCCATCATGCCGGGCATGGACATGGCGGAGCCTGAACGCACAGAGACAAGCAGCGGATTATTGGGATCGCCAAAGTTTTTGCCGGTGCCTTTTTCAACCCCTTGGATATGTTGTTTTACGTCGTCCATTAAGCCTGCGGGTAAGACACGCAGCTGATCATCAAGATAGGTGAGGCACGTTGCAGTGGTAATAACAAAGCCGGGGGGGACGTTGAGTCCAATTTGCGTCATTTCGCACAAATTAGCCCCTTTGCCACCCAATAAGTGTTTGTTTTTCCCATCTCCTTCTTGATATGAATAGACGCTTTTTTCCGTCATTTAATTAATAACTCCTGTGTGGCTTGATGTGTCGAAAAGAAATTATGATATTCGGTAATAGCAAATCGCGAAAATTTAGACTTATCCGTCAATAAATTTTAACCAAATAATAAATAATCATTTAAACTCATAAAAGCCTTATTTTCAGACAGATCTATTATAACAAATCATAATGGTATGTATCTGGTATTTTGCGAGTTCAAACGTTACAAGACAACGGATTTGCATTTTAGCACAATCAATCAGAAGAGTGTATTCCCAAAATGGTTTTCAGTTAATTTATAAGTCTTAATGATAAGTTATTTATATAGATATTCATTCAAAAACTGTTTATTATCATTAATAAAACTAATAAATGATAATTATATATCGTTTTTCAGATAAATAATTGTAACTACTCAGCCCTGAAAGGGCGCTTTATTAAAGCCCAGGGCTGCGCCCTGGGAATCAGAATAACAACGAACTTTGAAGGGGCGATTTAAAATTTTAATGCGCCCAGAAAGGGCTTGAAATCATAAACGGTACCTGGGGCGTTGCCCCAGGCTATAATAATTCGCACCAAAGGGGCTGAGTAAATAATTTCAGTAAAAACCTTGTCAGTATCGAAAACATCGAAGGTTTGAGCTAAATTATTTTTCTGAACGTCTATCGTTAGAAAAGAGAAATGTGCAGATTAAGTAGGTACACATAATTTTTTTAACACATAAACATAAATTGTTTTTAACATTTTTTCCTATGTACAGGACAAAAACGTGTTCAAGGAGTGATGCTCACGCTTTTTTTGGCGATAGTCTCACTCAAAAAATCTACCGTATCAATATTTTTGACGTTAAGTTTTGTACACAACCCAAATGAGGATTGTCAATTCCAAAGCCTAGTGCACGATCGCTCCAATTTCCATACCCCCCCCGCCAACAGCTTGTAACAAAGAAATTTTTGCGCGCAGAAATTTGGCGTGAAAAGCTGCTGGCTGTTGGCTGGGTGGTATGGGGATTTCAGATCGAATGCACTAATGTGACTCACGCAAAAAGAAGCGATAGCATCACTGAACACTTATAAAATCAATTGGTTATCATTTTTGTCCTGTACATAGCATTTTTTCTCTAGGAAAAATCAGATTTAAGGTAACTCCCAAAAATTACCACTGATGGGGCTTGCGCAGGGGATTGCCCTACGAGCCGAATCTTGTAGGGGCAATCCTTTATGGTTGCCCATCTTGTAGGGGCAATCCTTTATGGTTGCCCATCTTGTAGGGGCAATCCTTTATGGTTGCCCAAAGTCATATTATTATTTGGGAGTTGCCTAAAAAAAAGGTAGTCCTGTACATATGGTGATTTTACGGATGCTATCCCTCGGAGGGATAGTATCCGTTTAAGTGCCATCACTACTTTTACTGGACTACCAAAAAAAAATATAAATATATCTTTAGGAAGTAAGTTAAAAAACTTTTGTTGATTTACATAACTTAAGATTTTTCCCGGTGGTTGAAATGGCAAAGTGTTCGGCCTTAAGTTGGATATCCCATTATTCATTATTCGCCCGTTCCATGTTTAATGCCAGCAATTGCTTAAGCATTTCATCATTGCTTAAATCAGTTGCCCAACCATAAGCTGCGATAACGGCTTCGTCAAGGGCGCTGTGAGCATTGATTAACCATTGATAATGCTTATTATAAAGTTTAGTGAGGGTGCGTTCTTTGAGTTTTTTGGCTGCATGGTCGTTTACCGGCATCAGGCGATCCGGGTAACCTTCAACCACTTCAGGTTCGCGTTTAACCCATTCGGGCGGATTGAGCCAATTGTCACACTGCTCATTAAGGTGGCGAGCCGCTTCGGCAATAGCCACCGCGTATGGGTTATCGGCATAATCGGCCGCCGGCATGTTGGGAGACAAGCCTTCGGGAAAAGGAAAGGTTTCAAAGGTTGTCGTTGGCGTGTAACGAGGATCGTTGCCCTTGCCTAGCCACGTACACAAGCGTAAAGACCATAATTCGTGAACGCGAGAGTGGAGAATGCCAAAAGTGGTATCGTCGTCGCGGGCAATGGCAACCGTTGCGCTATCTGGTAAAATACATTTATCAGCCCAAATAGACGGTATTTAGAAACGCGAGGGGTCAGAATGTAGCGATCAAAGGGTTTTAAGGCGTCTCGCATTTTGGGACGTGAACGCTGGAGTATCCACCACTTGAGATTAGCCCGTTCTTCCCGTTTTCCCTCTCGTGTTGGCTTGATGATTTGTCGCGCATATTCAAAAGGCTGTTCATAAAAAGCGGCTTGTTCGGCCGACATACCAGTACCAAAATCAATAATCCAGGTATCTGTAGCCCGACGCACAATGTCTATACCATTGGCCCACGGACGTAGTACATCACTGTTTGGACAGCCATTAGGGTTTGCCGGCAATTGTAGCCATTCTCGCGCCAAATGACCGGGGATATTAAAAGGACCATTTTTTTGGGTGCCGATAAACGATACGCCCTGGTTTTCGACTAACGGTTTTGCCACCGTCAAATTCATACGGCCGTT